>DASYPD010000222.1:0-3194 GCA_036007005.1 Gemmatimonadales bacterium | reverse complement strand
GCGAACTCGGTTGCGGGCCGGAGGTCGACGATCACCGCCCCGGCTACCAGCAGGCTTTCCAGGCGATGCTCCGCGACGCGCTCCGGCGGCGAGACCGCGCCGAGGATGGGCGGGCCCGCCCGATTGAGGCGCTTCATCCGTCCGAAATAGCGGGGTGGCTCGGGCTGGCCGGCCAGGACCTGGCGCACGAACTCCGCCTCGGCGTCCACTCCGAAGGCCCAGTTGAAGCGGCGCTCGTAGCCGACCGTTGATTGCGGCACGGCGCTCATGCCCTTGCCGCAGGCGCTGCCCGCGCCGTGTCCGGGCCAGATCTGCAGGTGGTCGGGCAGCGTCTTGAACCACTGGAGACTGCGGAAGAGCTGGCGCGCGCCGGCGTCGGCGGTCCCCTGGAGTTGAGCGGCTTTCTCGAGCAGATCGGGGCGGCCGACGTCGTTGACGAAGACGAAGTCTCCAGTGGCAGCGCCTATCGGCGCAGTGGCAGTGGCAGTGTCGGTGATCAGGAAGCACAGGTGCTCGGGGGTATGGCCTGGAGTATGAACGGCCTGGAGCTCCACGTTGCCTACCCGGAAGCTGTCGCGATCGCGAAGCAGGGTGACGCCGGGGTCCTTCCCGAACTCGTATTGCCATTCGCGGGGGCCACAGCCGGACAGATACAGCGTGGCGCCGGTGCGTGCCGCGAGCTCCCGGACGCCGGAAACGAAATCGGCGTGGATGTGGGTTTCGGTGACCGCGGTGATGCGAAGCCCTTTTTCCTCCGCGGCGGCGATGTACTGATCGACCCGGCGATTAGGATCGATGACCACGGCGGTGCCGGAGGCGCCGCAGCCGATGAGGTAGCTCGTCTGGGCGAGCCGTTCGTCGAAGAGGCGAATAAAAAGCATTCGTCAGCGGCCTCGCAGCAACACGAAGGCACCCATCAGCAGCAGTAAGGCGGCGAAGCCGCGCCGCAACAGCTTGGGGGAAAGGTGCCGTACCAGCTGGGTTCCGATCGCGACGCCCACGAGCGCAATCGCCGTGAAGAGGGTGATCACGCGCCAGTCGAGCCCGACGCTGCTGTGATACCGCAGCACTCCGGCGAGACAGCTCACCATGATCAACGCGAGCGAGGTGCCGATGGCCTGCTTGATCGGTAGCCCGCCCAGCAGCACCAGGGTCGGCACGTAGAGAAAACCGCCACCGACACCGGCGAACCCGGTCAGGGTCCCGACGGCACCCCCGATGAGGGCGATCAGCGGCAGCGGTTTGCGGGATCGCTTCGCTTCGCTCGTGATCGCCGCCTGGCCAAGATACATGGACAGCGCCGCGGCGAGGACAACCACGGCAAAGACGGTGAGCTGCACCTGCGCCGATACCTTGAGCCCAAGCTGCGCACCCAGTACCGCGCCGACGATGGCCGGGGGGGCGAAGGCGAGTGCGGCCGGCAGATTGAAGTTGCCCTCGTGCCAATACGCGATGGCGCCGACCCCGCTGGTGATGCCGACGACCACGAGACTCATGGGCACCGCGAGCTTCACGCCATAACCCATGACGTAATGCAGCACCGGCACCGTGAGAATCGAGCCCCCGCCACCGAGCATCCCCAGCGACAACCCGATCAGCAGGGCGAGGGCGTAGCCTAACACGGGGGGATCGGGGAGATCGGGGAGATCGGGGAAATCGGGGAAATCGGGGAGGTCGGGGGCGCGAGGCGATCGAGCAGCTCGGCCAGGGTCCGCATGTCGAAGGGCTTCTGAATAAGGGGCTGGCGCAGCCGGGCGAGGAATTCGGTGACCTCGGGAGAGGCGGTGTCTCCCGAGATCACCACGAGCTTGCGGAGTCCCGCGGGATCTGTGGCCGCCAGCCGGTCATGGATCTCCATGCCGGAGACCCCCGGCATGCGGAGATCGGTGATGATGGCGTCGTAGGCTTCGCTCCCGGGCGGGGTGCCGGCCGTGTCAAGACCCAGCAGCTCGAGGGCCTCGCGTCCGTTGCTGGCCTCGGTCACCTGCCAGCCGCGCCGCTCGAGATAGCGGCGGATCGCGGTGCGGATCGCGGCCTCATCATCGGCCACGAGCGCGCGCCGGCCGCCCGGAGCGACAGCGGAGGGACGCGATCCCAGGTCGGCACGCGGCAGCTCGAGGGGCACGCTGCGGGATGCGGCGCGGCGGTCGAGAAAAGGGAGCAGCACGCTGAAGCGCGCACCGTGCCCGGCGGACCCGATGCGGTTTTCCACCCGGAGCGTGCCGCCGTGCTGCTCCACGATCCCGTGACTCACCGAAAGGCCCAGCCCGGTGCCCTGCCCCGCTGGCTTGGTCGTGAAAAAGGGCTCGAAGAGACGGGGCAGCACATCCGCCGGAATCCCCGGCCCGTCATCCTCGATGACCAGTGCGATCCGCTCTCCCACGATGCCGGCGCTGATGCCGACCCAGCCTCCGGGGCCGGCGGCCTGAAAGGCGTTGCTCAGCAGATTGGTCAGCACCTGCTCCATCGCGGCGGGATTGGCAGCGATGGGCGGCAGCTCATCTCCCAGGCGCACTTCCAGCCGGACCCCGTCGGCAGCCGCGAGTCGCTCGAAAGCCGGGGTGACCCGGGCCACGATGTCCCGCAGCTCCACCGACTGGCGGTCCTCCCGCTTGGTGCGGGCGAAGGTCAGCAGGTCCTGGACGATGGCGCGGCAGCGCTGGGATTGCTGCACGATGGTGTGCAGCGCCTCGCTATCGGCCGCATTGCGGGGTTGACTCAGGAGATCCTGCGCGAAGGCGAGAATCGCGGTAAGCGGGTTATTCAACTCGTGCGCGACGCCCGAAATCATCCGACCGATCGTTTCGAGGCGCGCGGCCTGCGCGAGCTGCGCCTGCATCCGCTCGCGCTCCTCTTCCAGCCGGGCGCGCTGGGTCCGATCCCGCAGAATCAGCACATAGCCTTCGGCAGCGGCTTTCCCGATGGCGCGCAGCGACACTTCCAGCGGGAATTCGGACCCGTCGGCGCGCAGCCCGCCGATTTCATACCCCCCCGGGGGAGTGGCGGGGCGACCCTCCGATCCCTCGGGGGCGGCACTCCAGAGCTGGGCGAGTGCTCCCCCGCGCGCAAAGCGGTCGAAGGGCTGGCCCAGCAGTGCGTTCGCGTCAGCATGCAGGATCTCGAGCGCGGCGGGATTACAGTGCCGGATCCGCCGGTCCGCATCGAGCAGGATGATGCCGTCGGATGCAGCGCGA
>DASYPD010000221.1:0-11486 GCA_036007005.1 Gemmatimonadales bacterium | reverse complement strand
CCACCAATCTGCCCTGGCACCTGAGCGAGCGGGCACTCGGCGACGCGCTTCGCATCCCCGGGCTCCGGCTGATCAACGACTTCGTGGCGGTGGCACATGGTGTCATCCAGCTCGGCCCCACGGACTGGCTGGAGCTGCAAGCCGGCACACCGGATTCGCGAGGCGCCGTCGCCGTCATTGGAGCGGGTACCGGACTGGGCGAAGGGTTTCTGGTGCGCTCCGGCGCCGGCTACAGCGTCCAATCCTCCGAAGGCGGCCACGCCACCTTCGCGGCGGAGAGCGAGCGCGAGTGGGCGCTGTTCAAGTATCTGCGCGAGCGGTACGGCCACGTCTCCTGGGAACGGGTGCTTTCCGGAGCAGGCCTGGTGGATAGCTTCGAGTTCCTGAGTGCCGGGCAAACGAGCGCTGCGCTGGACGCCCTGCGCCAGGAGATGGCGGGCGGGAGCGCGGGCGAGGTGATCACGCGGCACGCACTCGCCGAGAGCGATTCGCTCGCGGCCGAGGCGCTGCACCTGTTCACCGCCGCTTATGGCGCGCAAGCCGGTAATCTGGCCCTCACCGTGATGGCGACCGGTGGGGTCTTCCTGGCCGGCGGCATCGCGCGGACTATCGCCCCCGCGCTGGCTGAGGGCGGCTTCATCGCGGCCTTCCGGCGCAAGGGCAGGCTCGCGGCCTTGCTCGAGCAGATTCCGGTGCGGGTTATTCTGAATGCCGACGTCGGCTTGTTGGGTGCGGCAGCTGTCGCGGCGGGATAGGCTATTGGCTATTGGCTATTGGCTATTGCCTATTGCCTATTGGCTATTGGCTATTGGCTATGGGCTCGGCGGTCAGGTAGTTACCAATAGCCAGTAGCCAGTAGCCAATAACCCATAGCCCAACAGCGAAAGTCCTTATGCAACTAGGCATGATCGGCCTCGGCCGCATGGGTGGGAACATGACCGAGCGGCTGCTGCGCGGCGGGCACCAGGTCGTGGTGTACGATCGGAGCCCGGCCGCGGTCGAGGCTTCCGCGGCCAAAGGCGCCGTCGCCGCAGCCGATCTGGCGGAGCTCGTCGCGAAGCTCGCGCCGCCCCGCGCAATCTGGCTCATGGTGCCCGCCGGGGCCCCGGTCGATGAAAGCATCGGCGCCCTCGAGCCGCTGCTCGGAGCGGGCGGCATCCTCATCGACGGCGGCAATTCGAACTTCAAGGACACGCTCCGGCGGGCCGCCGCGCTACGGGAGCAAGGCCTCGAGCTGGTCGATTGCGGTACCAGCGGCGGGATCTGGGGACTGGAGCAGGGTTACGCTCTGATGCTGGGCGGCTCGCCGGAAGCATTCCGCAGGCTCGAGCCGGTACTGCGAACGCTGGCTCCGCCGGAAGGCTACGCGCATGTCGGCCCCGCCGGCGCGGGCCACTACGTCAAGATGGTTCACAACGGGATCGAATACGCCCTGCTCGAGGCCTATGCGGAAGGCTACGAGATCCTCCACGCATCGAAGCACTTCGAGCTCGACCTGCAACGCATCGCGGCCCTGTGGAATCGCGGCAGCGTGGTGCGCTCATGGATCAACGAGCTGGCGGAGCGAGCCTTCGCGCGCGATGCCACCCTCGCCAGCCTGAAGGGATGGGTCGATGACTCCGGCGAGGGACGCTGGACGATCCAAGAGGCGATTGATCTCGACGTTCCCGCCCCGGCCATTACGCTCGCCTTGTTCGCGCGCTTCCGCTCGCGCCAGCCGGAATCCTTCGGCGCGAAGGTCATCGCCGCCCTGCGCCACGAATTCGGCGGACACGCCATCAAGTCAACGTGACCGAGGCGATCGCCCTTCCCATGCAAGTCGATCGGGCTCCCGGCCCGCCCGGCCCGCCCGGGCGCCGCCGCATCGGGCCCTGCACGCTGGTGATCCTCGGCGCGGGCGGGGATCTCACCCGGCGGAAGCTGATCCCGGCGCTGCTCCATCTCCTGGGTGACGGCTTGCTCCCCAAGGACATCAACATTCTCGGCGTGGGCAGGAAGTCGCTCGACGACGAAGCCTTCCGCGAGGAGCAACGTGCCGGCAGCGAAGCGGATCCCGCACTCTGGCGCCGTTTTGCGCCACAGCTCTCCTACCTCGCAGCGGACCTCGACGTGCCCGACAGTTACGCGGCGATTGCGGAGCGGCTGGAGCAGATCGAAGCTGAGCGCGGGCCGGAACGCGGCCGGTTGTTCTATCTTGCGCTGCCGCCCAGCGTATACGCCGAAACGATCGAAGGCCTCTCGCGCAGCGGTGCGATGCCGCGCCGCGGGGCAACGGACCCACGCTGGGTCCGAATCATCATCGAGAAGCCCTTCGGCCGCAGTGGCGCCACCGCGGAAGCCCTCAACCGCGTGGCTCGGGCAGCCGTGGCGGAGCACCAGATCTATCGGATCGATCACTACCTGGGCAAGGAAACCGTCCAGAACCTGCTGGTGTTCCGCTTCGCGAACGCCATCTTCGAGCCGGTCTGGAATCGCCATCACGTCCACCACGTCCAGATCACCGCGGCGGAAACCCTCGGCGTAGAGCACCGCGCGCGGTACTACGAGGAAGCGGGCGTGGTCCGGGACATGTTCCAGAATCACTTGCTGTCGCTGCTGTCGCTGACCGCGATGGAACCCCCGGCCACCTTCCGCTCCGAAGCGGTTCGCGACGAAAAGGCCAAGGTGCTGAACGCCACCCGGGCCGAAGCTGCGGTGCGCGGGCAATATGCCGCGGGGACGCTCGACGCCCGCCGGGTGCCCGGTTATCGCGAAGAGGAAGACGTCGCCCCCGACTCGCCCACGCCGAGCTTCGCGGCGATGCGGTGCCTGATCGACAACTGGCGCTGGCAGGGCGTGCCGTTCCTGCTGCGCTCCGGCAAGCGGCTCGCCCGACAGCTCACCGAGATCGTCGTGCAGTTTCACTCGCCGCCCCATCTCATGTTTCCCCTCGAGCCCGGCGAGTGCATCGCGCCCAACGTGCTGGTGTTCGGGGTCCAGCCCAATGAGGGGCTGTCGCTCTGTTTCGAGGTCAAGGTGCCCGGGAGCGGGATGCGAATCCGCTCGGCCCGGATGGAGTTCGCCTACGCGGACGCGTTCGGCGCCACCCAGCATGACGCCTACGAGACGCTGCTGCTCGATTGCATGGCGGGAGAGTCCATGCTCTTCCTGCGCAACGACTCCACGGAGGCAGCCTGGCGAGTCGTCGATCCGATCATTGAGGGATGGGAAAAAGAGCGCCCGGCGAGTTTTCCGAACTACGCGGCCGGAAGCTGGGGTCCCGCCGACGCCGACCGGCTCATCGCCGAGTCGGGCGCGGCGTGGCGCAATACGTAGGCTGGTGCCCGCTCAGAAGACCCGCACCGTGATGCCCAGCTTGCCCGGATGCTTTCTCAGATCGTCGACGAATTCCTGCAGTGATTTGAGGACGTGCTGGGCGTTCTCATAGAAAGCGGTATCGGTGGCAAACCTTCCCAGGGAGCCCTGACCCCGGTTGATCCGCGCGACCAGGGTGTCGAGCCGCAGCGCGGTGGCATGCGCATCGGTGGAGAGCCGGGAGAGGTGATCCATCAGCGTGTCGGCGTGCGCCATGGTGCCGCTGAGCTTGAACTCATTCAGCGTCGAATCGAGCCGAGCTCCCATCTGCTGCACCTGAACCAGCGTGCGGGACAATTCGGCGCTCGGCCCGGTTTTGGGATTGGCATAGAGATCGGCCATGCGCTGCACGGCGGCGAGGGTGCGCGAAATATCATTCGCGAGATTCTTATTGGCGATGTCGGAGAGATTGGTCATCAGCTCCTTGGCCTTCTTGCTCAGCTCGTCGCCCAGCGCCATGAAGCCCCGTTCCACGGTGCCCACGATGACGGCGTCGGCCGGAAGCGGCTCCCTTGCCGTGCCCGGCTTGAAGTTGATGACCGCGTCGGCGACCAGCCCGACGCTGGAGAGCTCCGCCGAAGCATCGCGCTTCGGCTGCACGCGGGGGTCCACTTTGATCCGCACCAGCACCTTCCCGTATTCCTGGTAGACGATGTCCTGCACCTTTCCGAGCAGCACGCCCGATACCTTGACCGGCGAGCCCTTCTTCAGCGTCCCCGCATCCGTGAACGAGATGGTGATGTTGGGTGCGGCCGAGAAACTCCGGCCACCCAGCCACATGCTGCCCCAGATGAAGAGCGCAAGGCCGAGGACCACCAGGATGCCGACGGTCACTTCCTGCTTGTAATGAAGGTCCATGGCTCGGCTCAGGCCGCGAAGGAGGTAGGATCGAAGTCGCGCTCGAGAAACGCCTTGACTCGCGGGTCGGTCGATTCGCGAAACTCTTCCGGCGTTCCCTCAAGGACAATGGTAGCGTCGTAGAGCAGCGCCAGACGATCCGCCACGCGGAAGGCCCCCCGCACATCATGGGTGACCATCACGCTGGTCACCCCGAGCTCCTCCTCGAGATGCATCACGAGATCGTCAATCACGTCGGCGTTGACCGGATCGAGCCCCGAGGTCGGCTCATCGTAGAGCAGATACTTGGGCGCGCCGGCGATCGCGCGGGCGATACCCACCCGCTTACGCATCCCGCCCGAGAGCTGCGCGGGGAATTTCTCCTGGGTTTCCGGCGTGAGATTGACGAGTCGCAGGCACTCGACGACTCGGGACTGGGCGTATTCCAGGTCGCGATACTTGCTATCGTCGGAGAGACCGAGCCGGATATTCTCGAACACGTCCATCGAATCGAACAGCGCACCGTTCTGAAAGACGTAGCCGATGCGCGTCCTGAGCTCCGCCAGCTCCGAGCGCTTGAGCGCCGGGACCTCCATCCCATCCACCTTGACCGAGCCGGCATCCGGCCGAAGCAGGCCGTTGATGTGCTTGAGCAGGACGCTCTTGCCGGAGCCCGAGGGTCCCAGCAGGGCAACGGTCTCCCCTTCCTTGACATCGAAGTTGACCCCGCCGAGCACGATCTGCTCGCCGAACCGCTTGCGGACTCCGCGCAGCTCGATCATCGGTTGAGCAGGATTCGGGCGAGCAGGAAGTTGAGCAACAGGATGATCACCGAGCTCGTGACCACGGCGGCGGTGGTGGACTTGCCGACGCCTTCGGCGCCCTGCTGGGCATTGAAGCCCATATAGCAGGAGATCAGCCCGATCGCCCAGCCGAAGGCCGTGGCCTTGATCAGGGAATACCAGGCATCGAAGGGGCGCCAGAAGTACTGTGCCCCGTAGGAGAAGTCCCAGTCTGTCACCGGCAGCACTTGCTTGACTCCAATCCAGCCGGCGCCCACCGCCACCACGTCGGCGATCACGACGAGGACCGGCAGCATGAGGGTCGACGCCAGGACCCGCGGAATGATGAGATGGGAAGCAGGGGAGCGACCCAGCGACTCCAGCGCGTCGATCTGTTCGGTCACCCGCATGGTTCCCAGCTCGGCCGCGTAACGCGCTCCGATCCGACCGGCCAGCACCAGTCCGATCAGCACGGGTCCGAGCTCCAGGATGATGGTCTCCGTGATCAGGGTACCAAGCACGTAGACCGGAAGGCTGGTTTGCCACTGATAGCCGGCCTGGAAGGCCGTCACCGCGCCGGCAAAGCCGGAGATGAGCAACACGATAAAGAGCGACCCCACGCCGACACTCGCCGCCTCGCTGACAGTCCGCGGCAACCAGATGCGCCATTCGCGCAGCCCGCGAAACAGCTCGGCCCCGAGCAGACTGAGACGCCCCACGTGCGCCAGGCCTCCGAGCACGAGCCGGCCGATGAAACGAAGTGGGAGAAAATCGGCCGCGGCCATACGTCGCTTATCTTGGACGTGTATGGCTCCGAAGTCCACCCCGCAGCAGACGGCGAGCGCGCGGCGGTTTCGCCGCCGGCTGCTGGCCTGGTTTGGCCGGCATGCCCGCGAGCTCCCGTGGCGCCGGACCCGCGACCCCTATCGCATCCTGGTTTCGGAGGTCATGCTGCAACAGACCCCGGTGAGCCGGGTCGTCGAGTATTACCCGAGATTTCTGGCGGCCTTTCCGAGCTTACGCCGGCTCGCCGGCGCACCGCCCCAGTGCGTGCGCGAGGCGTGGCAGGGGCTGGGCTATTACCGCCGCGCCACGAATCTACAGCGGCTGGCTCACGCAGTGGTTGCCGAGCACAACGGGAGGATTCCCCCCGACCTTGCCGCCTTGCGCGAGCTGCCCGGCGTGGGGCGTTACACGGCGGGCGCGGTGGCGAGCTTTGCCTTCGAGCAGCGGGTTCCGGCGGTGGACACCAACGTGGCACGCGTGCTGCGGCGGGCCTTCCAGCCTCGGCCGGCCAGCGGGGCGCGGGGCGAGCAGCGGCTGTGGGAGATCGCGACCGCGCTGCTGCCGCGCCACGGCGCGGCAGCGTGGAGGTTCAATCAGGCGATCATGGAATTGGGAGCGCTGATCTGTACCGCGCGCGTGGCGCGTTGCGAGCGCTGCCCGGTGGTGACCGTCTGTCGCACCGGGAAAAAGCGTGAACCTGCAACCGTGAACCGTGAACGGGAAAAACCTGCCCGCAGGAGCTGAGCGCACTAGTGCATCAAGGCCCCTGCCAGGAGCGCGATCAGGGCAAGGATTCCCGCTACCGCGCCTGCGATGGCGGCCCGGTTCCGCAGCGCCGCGAACAGGGGAGCCTGCGCTCCGGTCGGATCGAGCCGGCCGAGTCGCGTGACGGTGGGAAGTGATACGCCCAGGACGATGCCCGCCGCCAGGAGGCCAGCCCCCTGCATCACCATGAGCGCCACCGGGTACCCATTGGTGCCCAGCGCGCTCCCATACAGCCGCAAGGTGAGCAGTAACCCGCTGATCACCCCGAGCAGCACGCCGGGCAGCAGCAGCCCGCGGTACACCCGTCCCATGATTCTGAGCAGGACCGGAAGATCGGCGGGCGGCGCCGAGCGCATCGCGATCCCGAGATTCATCGCGGCGAGCCCCCCGCCGAGCCAGAGGACGAAGCCCAGCATATGCAGGAAGAGCAGAAGGTGTCTCACGAAAGCGTCGTGGTGAGAAAGGTCGAGTCGACCGGCTGCCGTCCTGCGTAACCGGCCTCGATCTCGTGCCAGTGGGTGATGTGGTCTTCATCGACGCGCCAGCAGAGGAAGACCAGCCGGTCCTCGCGCAGCGTGTAGAAATCGACCAGGCCGGCGTCGAACCCCTTGAATTCGCAACCGACTGCCGCGATCTCCTCGAGATATCCGCTGATCCGGTCGGCCGAATCGGTGACCGCGCGACGTGCCGCGAGCAACTCTTCGGTTTCGCTTTCCTCCGCACGGACACCGCCGGAGAGCAGCTCATAATCCGCGAGCCCATCCTGCCAGACGCGGTATTCGCTCTTGAGGTCCGTCAAGATGCGGCGAAGCAGCGGAAGCGTGCGCTCCGCTTCCTCGAGGGTAAAGATGCGCACCTCGGCCAAGTCACCCTCCGTTGTGCATAGGGGTCGCTCCAAACATTCGCCACAAGCGGCGCGCGGTCAAGTCTGGCGCGTCGCGAGCGCCGCGCTGGCGGCTCGCTCTCCTTCATTGACGTACCAGCGGAGCTGGTCGGTGGCGAAGGTTTCGCCGCGACGAACCCGCGGCCGGATCCAGAGCAGCGGCGGCCGCCCGCTGGTGCGCAGCCACAGCTCGTGCTGCGCGGCGGTATTGCTGGCCATCAGCGCGCGCTGCGCGTCGCCCTGCAGCCGGAGCAGGGCCGGCGGCTCGGGGCCGGACTCCTGCGGATCGGTATCGAATCCCGGGCCGACATCGATCGCGACGACAAGATCCGCCTCGAAGCGGGCCGCGACTTCGAGCGGCACCACCGCGCGCAGGCCGCCATCGGCGCAGCGACGGCCCTTGAGCAGATACGGTGGGAAGAAGAGCGGGAGCGCACAGCTGGCACAGAGCACGTCGAGCAGCGGCGCCTCTTCTCCTCCGGCGCCGAAGACCAGCAGGGCGCCACTGTCGAGATCGGTGGCCGTGATGCTCAGGGGCAGCCGCAGCTGCGCGAACTGCTGCACCGGCAGTAGCCGCTCCAGTGTCAGCCGAAAGGGTTCAGGCCTGAGCAGCGAGCGGGCGAAGATCCCCTTGAATACCGCGCGACGATCGATCCGAAAGACATCGGCTTGGCGCACGGTGAGGAGCTGGGCCTCGACTGCGTCGGGCCCCAGACCGGCCGCGAGCGCGGTGGCGATCACGGCCCCCAGCGAAGTGCCGACATAGCGCGTTGGAGTGATACCCGCTGCCCGCAGCGCACGCAGGGCTCCCAGATGCGCGGCGGCCTTGGCCCCGCCGCCCGAGAGCACCGCGGTGACCTGGCCGCTCACCCGCGCTTGCGCGATTCGTGGCGGAGCCGGGCCTCCTCATAGCGCAGCCGCTCGGCCTCGGTCTCCGGCAGCAGCCGGGGCACCCGGATCGGCCTGCGATCGACGTCGATCGCGACGAACACAATGTGGGCCGTGTGGGTCTGCTGGCGGTCGCCCGTGCTCACCGTTTCCGAGTAGACGTGCACCGTGATCTCCATCGAGCTGTTGCCGACGTAATCCACGGTGGCGTAACAGGTGACCAATGCTCCGACCGGAATCGGATGATGAAAGTCGAGCCGGTCGATGGACTTGGTGACCGCGTAGCCCCCCGCATGCCGGATGGCCGCCACAGCCGCGGCCTGATCCACCAGTGCCGCGAGGTGGCCGCCGAAGAGATCACCCAGAACATTCTGCATGTGAGGCATCACAAAGGTCGTGATCTCCCCGCGGCTGTAGGACATGGGGCGGCTCTCTGGGATCACACGTCGGGCTCCTTGTCGGTGAGCGGTGAGAGGTGAGCGGTAAGCGGGAGGAGCTATCCGCTCACCGCTTACCGCTTACAGCTCACCGCCTAGTAGTCCACCGGCCTCAAGTAGAACTCATTGATCGCCGTCCCGCTCAGCACGGCGACGGTGGGAAGCTTTCGTTTCCAGTGGGTGGAGTCGAGCCTCGTGCGCACCAGCGCCACTTCCTCAGGGCTGAAGCCGAGCGCGACGATCTTCTCCGGTGCGTGCCCAGTGAGCAGCCAGTGCAGGATCGCATCGGCCTTAGCGTAGCTGATACCAAAGTCCGCCTCATCGGTCTGGCCCTGGACCAGATCCGCGGTGGGCGGCTTCTCGATGATGAGCTCGGGTACCGCCAGATGGCGCGCCAACGCGCGCACCTGGGTCTTGTAGAGATCCCCGAGCGGATTCACGGGGGCGGTGTCATCGGCGTGCCAGGTGAAGTAGCCGAAGAGGCGCTCGGTCTTGTTTCCCGTGCCGAGCGGCAGGGCCTGGAGAGCCGCCGAGCGGTCGAAGAGAGCCACCATGCGCAGACGCGCGCAGATATTGCCAAGCCGACCCGGATCGGGCTGGTCGGGCAGCGCGCTCAGCAGACCATCCACCGCTGCGGTGATAGCGATGGTCTCCTCGCGGACGCCCAGCCGCTCGATCACCAGTGCGGCGTGTGCCAGCGAATCGGGGCTTGAGAGCTGGTACGGCAGGCGGAGCGCTGTGACATTCTCAGCGCCGAGCGCTTCCGCGGCAAGGTACGCGACCACAGCGCTATCTACTCCGCCGGAGAGCGCCAGCACCGCGCGCGAGAAGCCGCGCCTGCGGACCACCTCATCACGGAGGAACTCGACCAGCCAACGGCGAGTAAGCTCCGGGTCGATCGCCAGTGGATCACCGGCACCGAAACGGGACGGCTGCGGTGGCAGCACCGGCCGCCGGGCGGGCGAGCGGGCGGGCGGGCGTACAATTCCGTCCCCGTCGCGGTTCCCGCTGAGGTCGTCCAGCAGATGCGGCAGACGGCTCCGCAGATCGGAAAGCAACGGGAACTCCGAGCGGACCCGGGGGATTTCATCGAGGTCGAGAGTCAGCTCGAGCAAGTACTCCTCGAAGACGGGTGCTCGGTCAAGCACGTCACCCGACGGCCCCACGACGAGCGATCCGCCGGGGAACCCCTTGCCGCCCTCGAAGCCGACCAGCTGGGCCAGGGCCACGTACACGCCATGCTCGGCCGCGATACCCTGCGCAGTACGCTCCCAGCGGATCAGACTGGAAGGCCGGACTTCCCCATCGCCATCCAGCGTGCCCGGGGCGAGCCCGCGCGCCGGGCTCGCGCTCACGATCACGAGGAGCTGGGCACCGTCGAGCGCGGCGATAGTGGGGACCAGGGAATGCCAGGCGTCCTCGCAGATGACCACGGCCCCCCGCCCCCAGGAGGCGTCGAACGCGGCGACGCGGTCTCCCGGCTCGACGAAGCGTTCTTCGTCGAAGACCCCGTAGGTCGGCAGAAAGATCTTGCGGTGCACGTGTCGGATCCCGGCGTCGGGACCACCGAGCGTGGCGACCAGCGCCGAATTATGAAGCCTGGTTTGCCACAGCTCGTAAAAGCCAAGCGCGATATCGAGCGGAGGCGCCCCGGCGGCGCGATGGACCCGCTCCAAATCGGCGTACTGCTCAGCCGCCGTGCGGGCCAGCTCGCGCACGCCTCCTTCCACGAAGTATCCGGTAAGGGAAGTCTCCGGCAGCACCAGGAGGTCGGGCGGTTCCGGAGATTGGGCCAGCCCCGCGAAGAGCTCGCCGAGCCGCGCGAGATTGTCGGCGTAAGCGCCTTTCTTGGGTTTGAACTGAGCGATCGCCAAACGGAGCATGCTCAAAGGTAAGCACTGAGCGGCTTACAGCTTACCTTTGAGTCATGGCTTCCCTGCTTGCGGCGCTCGCCGGCGTCACCAATGCCTCGCAACCATTGCCCGATCTCCTCACCAGCGGTCAGCCCGGTCCCGAGCACCTGAAGGCGCTGAAGGCTGCGGGCACCGAAGTCGTCCTGGACATCCGCGACCCCATGGAGCCACGACCCTTCGACGAGCCGGAACTGGTGCGGGAACTCGGCATGCGATACGTGAACGTGAGTGTGAGGCAGGGGGCGTTGGACGATGCGACAATGGACGCGGTGCTCGCCGAGGTGCGCCGCAGTGCCGGGCATCCCCTGCTCTTCCACTGCGCCAGCGCCAATCGGGTCGGCGGAGCGCTGATTCCCTACTTCATTCTCGACCAGGGGATGAGCGAAGACGACGCGGTCGACGCTGCCATGCGGATCGGATTGCGCGGCGCGGACCTGCTAGAATGGGGTCTGGACTATGCGCGACGCAAAACGGGCGGCTGAAAGCCGCCCGTTGCGCGCTGCAGGAAAAGCTTCCGACTCAGGGCCGGCGTGGACGACCTCCACCACCCCCACTCGCATGTCCGCCGCCACTTGGCTGCCCACCGCCACTCGCATGTCCGCCACCACCGCCGCCGCCACCACCGCCACCACCGCCGCCACCGCCGCCACCTCTCGAATGGGTCGGCGGCGGGTTATAGGAACGAGGCTCCGCCCGCCCCTCATTGCCACGGGCTCGTTCAGCTCCGCCGCCCCCGCCACCCCCGCCACCCCCGCCGCCCCTTGCCTGCGGCCCGAAATAACCTGAGCCGCCTTCGCGCGCCCGCCGTGCGGGAGGCGCTATTTCGACCCTGCCTGCATCG
>DASYPD010000220.1:0-1645 GCA_036007005.1 Gemmatimonadales bacterium | reverse complement strand
GTCGGTACCGTTCCCACCGACAGCCTGATGACTAGGAGAATCGCCGCTGCTGCGGCCAGAATCGCAACGACGCGAGGCGCCATCCGGCGAACCGGCCTCACTGCCTCGTCGGGCTCAGTCGCCAGTCGTGCGAGCACGGTTTGCGCAATCCGCTCGCTATCCAAACCCGCCAGGGCATCCCGGCCGAGCCGCGCAGCCGTCTGGAGCAATTGCTCTTCCGTCATTCCATCAACTCCTTGAGCCGCTTCACTGCGTGGTGGTAATGCACTCGCGCAGCGCCGGGCGTGGTGCCCAGGGCGGCACAGATCTCCTCGTATTCCATTCCCTGCTGGGCCCGCAGCAGAAAGACCTCGCGCTGCAGCCGCGGTAACCGCGTCAGGCCTTCCCGCAGCTTCTGCTCCATATCCGCGGCCCCCGCTTCTCCCTCGGGATCCGATGCGGCCACGACTTCCGTGTCCTCGATCGGCAGCACGACCCGGCCCCCTTCCCTCCGATACAAGTCCTTGCGAAGGTTGGCGCCGATTCGAAAGAGCCAGCTTCGAAAGCTTGCCTCGGCGCGCCAACTCTCCAGCGCCCGGAAGGCTCTAAAGAACGTCTCCTGAACCAGGTCTTCCACCGCTCCGGACGGCGCACCGGCCCCATAGAGGTAACGACCCAATGCCTTGGCGTGGCGAGTAACCAATTCCGTCGCCGCCCGCTCGTTACCCGACCGATAGGCGGCGATGAGCTCGGCGTCAGACCGGGGAGAGTCAGCGCTCAGCGCGTGCATCGGTCGTTGGGAGGACGCAAACCTAGGGCCCGCGTTAAGTTGGGGAAACGAACCCGCTCCAACCGGACACATACCAACGTCAGAACAATCGACGTGATCCAGAAATGTGGACAGGAGGGCCAGCGGACTGTCATTCATAAGGTTAGCTACTCACAAATAGAGTGATTTATCCAGACTGAGGCGCCCCTTCCGAACATGAGCGCTCGCGTCCCTCGTATCCTGGCCCACCGCGGCGCCTCCGGCCGCCGGCCGGAGAATTCGCTCGCTGCCTTTCGCGAGGCCGTGCGGCTCGGGGCCGACGGGGTCGAGCTGGATGTCCATACCAGCGCCGATGGCATGCTGGTGGTGCATCACGACCCGGAGGTTGCGGGCGTGGGACTGATCGAGCAGCGAGACCTCGTCGCCATTCGAGCGGCCCGGCTACCGAACGGCGAGCCGGTTCCGACGCTCGCTGAAGCCCTCGCCGAGCTGCCGGGGATGGAGGTATGGATCGAGCTCAAGACGCTGCCGGCGAGCGCGGATGCTCGGCTGCTCGAAACGATCGAACACGCAGCCTCGCCGGAGCGCTATGGGATCCACAGCTTCGACCACCGCATCGTGGCGCGCTTGGGATCCCAGCGACCCGGGCTCCGCCGTGGTATCCTCTCGAGCTCCTATCCGCTCGATCCCATCGCGCCGCTGCTCGCCGCCGGGGCGAGTACGCTCTGGCAGGAATGGCATCTGATCGATGAGGAACTGGTGACGGCGATTCACCGTAGGGGCGGAGAAATCATTGCCTGGACCCTCAACGACCGCCCCGCCGCACTACGCCTTGCCGGCTTCGGCGTCGATGCCCTTTGCGGGAACTATCCGGAACGGTTGCGGATGGGCTAGAAT
>DASYPD010000219.1:0-2944 GCA_036007005.1 Gemmatimonadales bacterium | reverse complement strand
CGCGCCGATCCCGATTTCTTCTACCGGAACGACGGCACCGGCCGGTTCATCCGCGAGCCGATCGCGGGAAATCCCCGCTTTCTGAACGAGCAGGGCAAGCCGCTGGAACACGAGCCGGATGACTTCGGCCTGGCGGCGATGTTCGCGGATCTAAATGGCGACTCAGCACCCGACCTTTATGTTGCCAACGACTTCGAGGATCCCGACCAGTTCTGGATCAACGATGGCGCGGGAAATTTCCGCCTGATCGCCAAAGCAGCCGTGCGCCGGACCGCCAACTCCAACATGGCGGTGGATTTTGCCGATATCGACCGCGATGGCAACGTCGACCTCTTCCAGGCGGACATGCTGGCCAATGACAGCCGCCGACTGAAGACCGAGATCCCGACGCATACCATCGCCGCCAAGCCGGTCGGTTTCAACCCCGAGCGGGCGCAATGGCAGCGCAACGCGCTGCTGCTCAATCGGGGCGACGGGAGCTTTGCCGAGATTGCCGATGCGGCCGGCGTAGCCGCCTCGGGCTGGTCGTGGTCGGTAATGTTTCTCGATGTGGACCTCGACGGCTATGAGGACCTGCTGATCGGCAACGGGCACACCTGGGATCTGATGGACGCCGACACGCAGGAGCGCCTCAGGAGCAACGCCGGCGGCGCGGACTGGCGCGAGCAGCGGAAGGCCCATCCGCCGCTCAAACTGCGGAACGTCGCCTTCCGCAATCGCGGGGACCGCACCTTCGAGGACGCCAGCGCACGCTGGCGCTTCGGAACCGAGGCAGACATCTCCCACGGTATGGCCGCCGCCGACCTGGACGGCGATGGCGATCTCGACGTGATCATCAACCGGCTGGGCGCTCCGGCTGCCGTGCTGCGGAACGACGCGACGGCGGCGCGAGTGGCGGTACGGCTGCGGGGCCGCGCTCCTAACACGGCGGGGGTCGGCGCGCGCATCCGGGTGATCGGAGGTCCGGTGGCCGAGCAGGAGCGCGAGGTGACGGCCGGCGGACTCTATCTCTCCGGCTCGGATACCGAGCTCAGCTTCGCGACCGGCGCGGCGCCGCAGGTCACGCTCCAGGTGCGCTGGCGGGATGGGACGCAAAGTACCCTGGCGGAGGCGAAGCCAGGGAGGCTCTATGAGGTGAGCCAAAGCGTCACCCCGGGGGCCACGCTGGCCGGTCAACCCTCAACGGTCAACAGGAAGAGCGCTTCCCCGCCGCTTTTCGAGGATGTCTCTGCGCGGCTCGGCGACGCCCATAGTGAGACCTACTTCAACGATTACGCCCGGCAACCTCTCCTGGATTACCAGCTCAGCCAGCTGGGTCCCGGCGTGAGCTGGATCGATCTCAACGGCGATGGCCGCGACGACCTAGTGGTGCCGGCGGGGGCGGGTGGCAGCCTGCTGTGGTACCGCAACGACAAGGCGGGCTTTAAGCGGGAGTCCTTCGGGCTCAAGCCCGGGGAGCTCGACTTCACCGCGGCTCTGGGCCTTCCAGCGGGGCAAGCGCGGGGAAACGCGCTGCTGGTGGGCCGCTCGAACTATCGCTCCCGCTCCCGCGCCGAGGCGCTGACGGTGCCGGGGGTGCTGAAAATCCTCGGGGGCCGTGCCGAACCCGCGACCGCTCCCGACCCCGCCAGCGTCGGTCCGCTGGCTCTGGCCGAAGTCGAGGGGAACGGAGAGCTCGAGTTGTTTGTCGGGTCGCGGGTTATGCCGGGAGCGTATCCGGTGCCGCCGAGCTCGCACCTCTATTACGTGCGAGGGGGACGCCTGCTGCCGGATTCCAGCAACGAGGCGGTGCTGCACGAGGTTGGGATGGTGTCCGGCGCCGTCTTCACCGACGTCAACGGCGATGGGTGGCCTGATCTCGTGCTGGCGACGGAATGGGGTCCCCTGAAGCTCCTACTCAACGAGCGCGGCCGCTTCCACGATGCGACTGTCAAATGGGGCCTGGCGCGCTCTACCGGCGGCTGGAAGGGAGTGGCCGCCGCCGATCTCGACGAAGACGGCCGCCTGGACCTCATTGCGACCAATTGGGGTCGCAACCTTCCGGTGACGGCCGATTCGGCCAACCCGCTATACCTCTACGCCGGCAATTTTGGTGATGTGCCGGCGGTCGACTTCCTCCGGGCGCGCTTTGATCCGCGGCTGGCGGCGATTGCCCCGCTCGCGAGTTTCACCCAGCTAACCCGGGCCAGGCCCAGCCTTCGGAATCGCGTCCCGAGTTACGCGGCGTACGCGGACGCCTCGATCGAGACCGTGATCGGGCCGGGTTTCTCCCGCACCATCCGGCTCGAGATGACGACGACCGACCAGCTCGTCTTTCTCAATCGGGGGGATCACTTCGAGGCCCGGCCACTTCCTCTTCCGGCGCAGTGGGCACCCGCCTTCGCGGCAGTGGTGGCGGACTTCGACGGCAATGGCCACGAAGATCTCTTCCTGGGGCAGAATTTTTCCCAGACCGAGCTTTTCACTCCAGCGCTCGATGCCGGCCGCGGACTGCTGCTGCTCGGCGATGGCACCGGCGCCCTGCGTCCGGCCGAGGGATCAGTCTCGGGGATCGTGATCTACGGAGACCAGCGCGGCGCGGCAGCAACCGACTACGACGGCGATGGACGGACTGATCTGGCGGTGGCCCAGAATGCGGGGCCGACTCGATTGTTTCACAACCTCGGTGCCAGGCCGGGGCTGACGGTGCGGTTGCGGGGCGGGCCCGACAACCCGTCCGCTATCGGAGCAGTCATCCGAATCAGGTTTGCGGACGGGATGGGCCCTGCGCGCGAGATCCACGCGGGCTCGGGGTACTGGTCTGCGGATGGAATGGTACCGGTCCTGGGACTCCGTAGCGTGCCGAAGTCCTTGTGGGTACGTTGGCCCGGCGGGGAGACGACCGAGACGCCCATTCCTCCTGGGGCGAAATCACTTGAGGTAAGAAAACCTTCACCTTCGCTTC
>DASYPD010000218.1:0-10748 GCA_036007005.1 Gemmatimonadales bacterium | reverse complement strand
GAGCAAGTTGCGGATGAGGGACTGCAGCTCGATCCGGCCAATGCGGATCTCTGGGATTTGAAGAGCAGCGCCTGCCTCTTCCAGGACACGCCCGTGAAGAACAAATGCGCGGTGGAGGCGCTGGAGCAGGTCTTTGCCCTGGACAGCACCAAGGCCGATACGACTTTTTTCACCAAGATCACTTTTGCGGCCTCGCGCCCGGTGCGCATCGATACGGTCCATATCGCGGCGGATTCCACTGGTAGCCATCCGGCCCGCGACTCGGTAGTCCCCGTCGTGGATAGCGACCGTTTCCTGAAGTGGGCCCGGCTGGGCATGGCCAAATACCCCAACAACACGATCCTCATCGGCCAGCTCGCGCAGGCCTACAGCCTGGCGGGTCCCGTGGACAGCGCGGTCGCGGTCACCAAACGACTCATGGCGGTCGATTCCTCGGACGTGACTCCAGTATTGCGGGTCGCCAAAGCGCTCTCCGAGGCCAAGCGCGGTCGCGATGCCATGGAACTCGCGCCCTACCTCGAGCGGCTGGGCAGCCCGGAGGAGAAGCAGAACATGGGGGCGATTCTGGCCACGGGAGGCTTCAGCTTCGTGCAGCCGCCCTCCCCTGACTACATCCTGGCGGCCGACATGGCGCGCGCGGCGCTCAAGTTATTGCCAGCGGCGAGTCAGACCCACCGCTTTGGCAATTTCGTCCTGGGGCTTTCGCTCTTCCAGCAAATGATCGGCCTCGACGACCAGGCGGTGAAGACCAAGTCGTGCCCGCTGTCCCAGCAGATGAAGGCGTTGCTCGACGAGGCCACCCCGGCCATGCAGGAGGGCCGTTCGATCAACGAAGCGTTCATGGCGCCGCGCATTCAGGCCCTCGATCAGTTCGGAAAACACATCGACTCGCTGATCAAAGCGTATTGCAAGTGACGGTGGCCGCCCCTACATTTCGGGGCTTCGCAAGAGGGGCTGTAGCTCAGCTTGGTTAGAGTGCCGCACTGTCACTGCGGAGGTCGCGGGTTCGAGCCCCGTCAGCCCCGCTCTCCACCCCGTCCAGCGTTTGGGCGGGGTTTTCGTTCGGTGAGCTGTAAGCGGTGAGCGGCGAGCGGGGCATCGCCTATCACCAACCGGTGCTGCTCGATGCCGTCCTCGCCGCGGCCTCCGGGGCGCGCCGGGTGGTGGACGCGACGCTGGGTGACGGCGGGCACGCGGAGGCGTTGCTCGCCAGCGGTGCCGAGCTCCTCGCCATCGATCGCGATCCCGACGCTATCCGCCTCGCGCGCGCCCGCCTGGGCGAACAGCGGATTCGTTATCTCGAAGCATCCTACGCGAGCCCCGCCGCCCTCGCCGCGGTCACCGCCTTCGCGCCCGACTTTATTCTACTCGACCTCGGAGTCTCCTCGCGGCAATTTGATGACGCCGTGCGCGGGTTCAGCTTTCGTCCCGGCGTACCGCTCGACATGCGCATGGAGCAGGCGGGGCCGACCGCGGCCGAGCTGCTCAACCGCGCACCCCAGGAAACGCTGCGCCGCTGGCTTGCCGACTATGGCGACGAGCGGCGCGCCGGCCGTCTCGCGGCCGAAATAACCCGCCGGAGGGCTCGCGCGCCTTTCCTGGTGAGCGATGATCTGGTGAACGCGGTGCGGGCTGTGCTCGGCTCCCGTTCGGGCCCCGATGACTTTGCGCGGATCTTCCAGGCGCTTCGCATCGCCGTGAACGACGAGCTCGCCGGCTTGGAGCGGACGCTGCCGGTCTATCGCGCTGCCGTGACACCGGGCGGGGCCCTTGCGGCGATCAGTTATCATTCGGGGGAGGATCGCCTCATCAAGCACGCCTTCCACGAGTGGAGCCGCACCTGTATCTGCTCTCCTGCACAACCCGTCTGCACCTGCCGCGGCCGTGCGCTCGGCAACGCCGTGCCGCGGGGAGGGATTCGGCCTGCGCCGGACGAGCAGAGCGCCAATCCGCGGGCGCGGAGCGCGCGGCTCAGGGTTTTTCGTGCCGCGAGTGAAGCTTAAGGGCCGCCACTGGCTGGGCCTCTGGCTCTTGCTCTTTCTGCTGGCCGCCGCGGCGATCGTGACGCGGCAGCGCGCCGCGATTCTGACGGCAGGCCGACTCGCTGAGCTGCGCGAGCGGCGCAACGCGCTGGAAGCGAGCCGCGCCGAGCTGGTGCGCCAGATCGGCCGCGCCACCAGCCGGGAAGTTCTGATCCCCCGGATGCAGCGGGCCGGCTTTCACCTGCCGAGTGATTCGGAGAACACCAGGCTTTCGGTGGACAGCGTCCCTGGTTCCCCCCGGAGTCGTTGATGGCCAAGCCCACCACGCGGATCGTTGCGTTGCAGCTGGCACTCGGGGCCGGCCTGCTGCTCGTGGTTGCGCGCGCGGGGTGGCTCCAGCTGGTCAAGGGCCGTGAGCTCGCCCGCAAAGCCGAGCACCAGCGCACGGCCCAGCGCGAGCTGGAAGCGCGCCGTGGCACGATCTACGATCGCGATCGCATCCCGCTCGTCGTTTCCCTTCCCAAGTTCCGCGTCAAGCTCGCCCTCAACGAGGTCAGGGATACCGTCCGGCTCATTCGGCTTGCGGTGACCCAACTGCGCATTCCTGCCGATTCTCTGCGCCGCAGCTTCCGCCGCGGCACCCCACGCTACCCCTACTTCTACGGCCCTTTTTCCGGAAGCCAGGTGGCCGAGCTGCGCAAGCTGCGGGGCGTGTATCTCGAGACGACCTACAGCCGGACCTATCCGAACGGCATCCTCGCCGAGCCCATCGTCGGTACTCTCGCGCCCGACGGCCGCCACGGGGCCTCGGGTCTGGAGCGCTCGCTCGATTCCCTGCTGGCGGGCAGCCCCGGCCTCACCACCGATCTGCGCGATCCCTCGGGCAAGCTGTTCGAGTCGCCGGGGCGGCTGGTGCGCGAGCCGGTCGCCGGCAACGATGTCCTGCTCACCCTGGAGGCTGAGCTGCAGGCGATCGCGGAATTCTCTCTCGCCAACGCGCTGAAAGCATTCAAGGCAGAGGGCGGCGATGTCGTGTTTCTCGATCCGCGCACCGGCGAGCTGCTGGCGCTGGCCTCGCTCGTTTCGTCGGGCCAAGCGGTGACGCCGTCGGCGCTCACCAGCCCGTTTGAGCCTGGCTCGACTGCCAAGCCCTTTACCGCCGCGGCGCTGCTGACCCTCGGGAGAGTGGGCCCCGCGGAGACCGTGTCGGGCGAGAATGGCAAATGGACCTTCCTGACCGTGGGGCGCGCCACGCGCACCATCACCGATGCGCATGCCGCGCAGGGAGATTTCACGCTCGCCCGTGCCATTCAGAAGTCCAGCAACATCGCAATGGCGAAATTCGCGCTCAAACTGCGCTCGGAAGAGCAATACGAGATGTTGCGCGCGTTCGGCTTCGGCGCGCCCACGGGGGTCGAGTTTCCTTCAGAGGCCAGCGGGATCCTCTTCAAGCCGCAACGCTGGCGCTTCGGCTATGACGCCCAGAGCCTGGCGATGGGTTACGAGATGCTGGTGACGCCGTTGCAGCTCGCCGCGGCCTATGGCGCGCTCGCCAACGACGGGCTGCTGCTCGCGCCAACCCTGGTCAAAGAGATCCGGACGCCCGGGGGCGAGACGCTCTATCGCCACGAGCCGGAGCTGGTGCGCCGGGTGATCACGCCCGAGGTCGCCAAGACCATTCGAGGTTTTCTCGAGGAGGCCGCGAGCGATTCCGGTACGGGGGGACGCGCGCAGGTGCGCGGCGGCATTCTGGGCAAGACCGGCACTGCGCTGATCAGCGAGCGGGGCCGCTACGTGCAGGGCGCTTACCGGGCCTCGTTCGCGGCGATCTATCCCGCCCAGAACCCCCAGCTCGTCGCCGTCGTCACCATCGAGCACCCTCACGGGGCCTACTACGGGGGACTGACGGCGGCGCCCTTGACCGCCGAGATGCTGCGCCAGGCGCTCGCCGCCCGCAAGAGCGCGATCGAGCGGTCCGTGGCGACCGACGAGAGGGTGATCGCGCGGCAGGGCCCCGGAGGGCCGCCCGAGCGGGTCGCAGCAGCCGAGGCGACGGCCTCCGCCGTGACCCTGCCGCTGCCGCCCGCCGCGCGCCGCTCCCCGGTCAGCGTGATGGTGCCGGACGTCTTCGGGCGGCCGGTGCGGGCGGCGGTCTTCGCGCTGCACCAGCGCGGCTTGCGGGTTAGGGTAGAGGGCAATGGCCGTGCGCTCCGCACCGTGCCGGCCGCAGGCGACTCACTGCCTGCCGGAAGGCTGGTGGTGCTCTACGCCGCGGCGGAGCGGCGCACGCCATGAACCCGGCCGGACTGCTCGCCGCGCTGCGCCACGCCGGGCTCCTGCGCCAGGCGCCTGCCGCTGACGCGCTGCCCCCCCTGAGTGGGCTCACCACCGACAGCCGGAGTGTCACACCCGGCTCGCTCTTTGTGGCGGTGCGGGGAACCCAGGCCGATGGACACCGCTTCGTAGGCCAGGCCGTGGCAGGGGGCGCCGTCGCGGTGGCGGTCGAAGCTCGGGTCGAGACGCCGGTGCCGCAGCTCGTGGTGCGCGACGGCCGGCTGGCTGCGATCGCGCTGGCGCGCGCCTGGTACGGCGATCCCGCGGCGGAGCTGCAGCTCATCGGGATCACCGGGACCAACGGCAAGACGACCACCACCGGTCTGCTCGCTCACCTGCTGAATCGCAGCGGCGACGCCGGCTCCATCGGTACGCTGGGCGCCTTCGACGCAACCGGGGCGAGGGTCCCTTCCGCGGCGGGATCGCTCACCACGCCGGGCCCCGTCGAGCTGCACGCCAGCTTCGCCGCCTTGCGCGAGCGCGGCGTCAGGCGGGTCGCCATGGAGGCGTCTTCGCACAGCCTCGATCAGGGCCGCCTGGACGGCCTCGTCTTCGCGGCAGCCGTCTTCACCAACCTCACCCAGGATCATCTCGATTATCACCGGACGATGGAGGAGTACCTCGCGGCCAAGCTCAGGCTGCTCGGGCTGCTCGGAAAGGACGCCGTGCTCGCGGTCAACGCCGATGATCCGGCCTGGCTCGCCATCCCGCGACGGTCCGGCACCGTGAGCTTCGGCTTCGCTCCCACCGCGGACCTGCGCGCCACGCTGCCGGCGCTCGGGGCCGCGGGCAGCCGCTTCCGTCTTGAGGGCCGCTTCGGCATCCGGGAAGTCGAGCTGCCGCTGCCCGGGGAGTTCAATATCGCGAATGCCCTCGCCGCCGCCGCGGTGGCGCTGGGGCTGGGTGGCACGCTGGCGGAGGTCGTGGAGCGGCTCGCCGATGCGCCGCAGATTCCGGGGCGGATGGAGCGGCTCGTGGCGGAGCCCTTTACGGTGCTGCGCGATTACGCGCACACCCCCGATGCACTCGCCCGGGCTCTGGCGGCGCTCAGGCCCCTAACCCGCGGCCGCCTGATCGTCCTCTTCGGGTGCGGCGGCGATCGCGACCGCGGCAAGCGGCCCCTCATGGGACGCTTGGCCGGCGCCCGGGCCGACTTCACGGTGGTGACGTCCGACAATCCACGCACTGAAGACCCCGAGGCCATTATCGATGACGTGATGGGCGGCCTGCCACCCGGAGCCCCTCACCTGCGACTCGCCGACCGCCGCGCGGCCATTCGGGCCGCCCTGGACTTTGCCGAGCCGGGAGACACGCTGCTCCTGGCTGGAAAGGGACACGAGACCTACCAAGTGATCGGCGCCCAGTCGCTGCCCTTCGACGAGCGGGCGATCGTCGCGGAGCTGCTGGGAGCCGGGAAGCAGGATGCCGAGGAACGGGGTGCGCTGGACTGATCGAGTGGTACGCTTGGCGCTGGGCCTGCCTGGCCCCGCGAGCGATGTGGCGTATGCCGGGATTTCCAGTGACACGCGCCGGCTGCCCTCGGGCTCCTTGTTTGTCGCTCTTAAGGGGGAACGGTTCGACGCCCACGATTTTCTGAGCTCCGCCGCTGCGGCGGGCGCCACGGGCGCCGTCGTGCGCGCCGGCACCCCCGAGCTGCCGGGGGTACTGCTCTATCGGGTTCCCGACACGCTCCACGCCCTGGGCGAGCTGGCCCACGCGCGGCGCAAGACTCTGTCGGGACCCGTGGTCGCAGTCACCGGCACAAATGGCAAGACCTCGACCAAGGAGATGCTTGCCGCGGCGCTGCGCACGCGCTATCGGCTCCATGCCACCCGCAGCAATCTCAACAATCTCGTCGGGGTGCCGCTCAGCATCCTCGAGGCGCCGGACGATATCGAAGCAATGGTGCTCGAGGCCGGTGCCAATCAGCTCGGCGAGATGGCCCGGCACCGGCAGGTGATCGACCCGAGCATCACCGTCATCACCAATGTCGCGGCTGGCCACCTCGAAGGATTCGGCAGCAGCGAACAGTTGCTGCGCGAAAAGCTCGCGCTCGCTGACGGTGTTGCCCTCGCTGTCGTCGGCACCGATCCCCCGCAGCTTGCTGAACTGGCGCGGCTTCGCGCGCGCAAGGTGCTTTCCGCCGGTTTGCTGGGAGCCGACCGGGTCCCCTCGAAGGTGGAGCTCGGCCCCGAGGGCAAGCCTCGAGTCAACTTCGGCCGCCACAGCTTCCGGCTCAACGCGCTCGGCAAGCACCAGGCCAGCAACGCGATGCTCGCGTGGACAGTGGGGGAGGTACTGGGACTCGACCCGGCGAAAGTGGCTGCGAGCCTGGAAACGGTGGAGTTGCCGGCCGGCCGGGGCGAGCTGCTCCAGTACGGCGGTCTCACCGTGCTGCACGACGCCTACAACGCGAATCCGGCGTCGTTCCGCGCCGTGATCGAGCTCGCGCGCGCGCTGCGCGGCACGCGGCGCCTCGTCGTCGTGGCGGGCACCATGCGCGAGCTCGGAGAGAGCTCCGTGGCCTACCACCGCGAGGTCGCGGCGCTGCTCCTGGCGCTGCATCCCGAGCTGCTCTGCGCGATAGGAGATTTTGTGGCCCCGCTGGAAGCGCATCGCGCCACGCTCGGCGACCGGCTGCTCACCGCTCCCGATGCCGCGGCGCTGGCGCCACTCCTCGCCGAGCGCCTGCAGGGCGACGAACTCGTCGTACTCAAGGGCAGCCGGGGCGTTGCATTGGAACGGCTGCTCCCTGATCTTGCGGCACGCGCGTCTCCCACGAGCTGAGGCCCGATGCTGTACCACTTGCTGGCTCCCCTCGGGCGGGATCACCTCATCTTCAACCTGTTCACCTACATCAGCTTTCGCGCCGCCGGCGCGATGCTGACAGCGCTGCTGCTTGGCTTCATCGTGGGGCCTCCGGTCATCGCGCGCCTGCGTGCGAAGAAGATCGGCCAGGTCATTCGCGCCGAAACCCTGGCCAGCCATCAGGGCAAGCGCGGCACCCCGACAATGGGGGGCTTGATCATCCTGCTCGCGACGATCATTCCGACGCTGCTCTGGGCGCCGCTCACCAACCGCTTCGTTCTGGTGGCGCTGCTCGCCACGCTGTGGACCGGCGCGATCGGCTTCCTCGACGACTATCTCAAGATCGTCGAGGGCAAGTCTCGCGGGCTGGTGGCCAAGTGGAAGCTGGCGGGCCAGTGCTTGTTCGGGCTCGCGCTGGGCTTCTATCTGCTCAACTGGCCCGTGGTATCTCCCGCGACGCTGCCGGCGAGCGCCACCACGCTGCCGTTCTTCAAGTACACCTTCGTCAAATTCGTGCCGCTGCTCTACGTGCTCTTCGTGACCTTCGTCGTCACCGGAACCAGCAATGCGGTTAACATGACCGACGGGCTCGATGGTCTGGCCACCGGCCTGACCGCCATTGCCGCGGCGGCGTTCGCCTTCTTCGCCTACATCCTGGGCCGGGTCGATTCCACGACCTATCTGCAGTTCTACTACCTCCCTGGCGCCGGAGAGCTCACGGTCTTCTGTGCCTCTCTCATGGGCGCCGCGCTGGGCTTCCTCTGGTTCAATGCCCAGCCGGCGCAGGTGATCATGGGTGATACCGGCAGCCTGTCGATCGGCGGCGCGCTGGGAACCGTCAGTATCCTGCTGAAAGCCGAGTTCCTGCTCGTGATTATCGGAGGAGTGTTCGTCGCCGAGCAGCTCTCCGTGATGATCCAGGTTGGCATGTTCAAGTGGTACAAGCGGACCCGCGGCCGGGAGTATGCCGATGCGCATCGGGTCTTCCGCATGGCTCCGCTGCATCACCACTTCGAGAAGAAGGGCTGGCCGGAGACCAAAGTGGTCACCCGGTTTTACATCCTCGGCATCTTCTGCGCGTTGATTGCACTGGCCACCCTGAAGCTGCGGTGAACTCCGGCGAGGGCGAGATCACGGTCATCGGCTTGGGCCGGAGCGGCATCGCGGCTACCCGGCTGCTGCGCAGGGCCGGAGCGCCGGTGTATGCCTCGGACGCAGGGCGCTCGCCGGTGCTCGAGGGTATCGCGGCGGGACTTCGCGCGCTCGGCGCCACGGTCGAGCTCGGCGGCCATGACCTCGAACGCATCGCGCGGGCCGCGGGCTGTGTCGTTTCTCCCGGCGTTCCTCCCGATGCCCCGCCGGTGGCCGCAGCCCGGCAGGCCGGGGTCCCCATTCGCGCCGAAGCCGAGCTCGGCCTCGAAGCGCTCTCCGGGGTCAACTACATCGCGGTGACCGGCACCAACGGGAAGAGCACCACCACGGCGCTGATCGGCCATCTGCTCGGCCGCGCCGGCCGTCGCGCCCTCGCGGTCGGCAACCTCGGCACGCCGCTTTCCGACATCGCGCTGGAGCCAGTCAAGCCGGAGTGGCTGGCGGTCGAGCTGTCGTCGTTTCAGCTCCACGATATGCAGGGGGTGCGGCCCGCCGTCGGCGTGCTGACGAATCTCGCGCCCGATCACCTCGACCGTTATGCGAGCCTGGCCGATTACTATGCGGATAAACGGCGGTTCTTTCGCAACGCCACTGCCGAATCACTCTGGGTGTCGAACGCCGATGATCCGGCGTCCCGTGCGATGCTCAGCGGCGTGGCCGGCCGGCAGCTGCAATTCTCGGTGCACACCAGGGCGGATGGATGGTATGACCGAGAGGCGGACCTGCTCCGGCTCGGAGAGGAACCGCTGCTGCCGCGCGCCCGCTTGGCACTGCTCGGCGATCACAACGTGGCCAACGCCCTCGCCGCGGCCCTCGCCGTGCGCGCCACGGGGGTCGAGCTCACGGAGCTCGCGGCGGGACTCGGAAGCTTTGCCGCGCTGCCGCATCGCATGGAGCCGGTCGGCGAAGTGAACGGCGTCCTGTGGATCAACGATTCGAAGGCGACCAATCTCGCCTCGACCGAAGTCGCCCTCGCGGCCCTCTCCCGTCCCTTCGTGCTTCTGCTGGGTGGCCGGCACAAGGGCGAGCCGTATACCCGGCTTGCCCCGCTGCTCCGGACACGCTGCCGCGCGGTGATCGCCTATGGCGAGGCCGGGCCGATCGTTCAGCGCGACCTGGTCGACGCCGGAGTGCCCCTCGTCCCGGCCGGAAGCTTCGAGGATGTCATGGCGCGCGCGCGCGAGCTGGCGAGGGAGGGCGACGCGGTCCTGCTCTCGCCGGCCTGCTCGAGCTACGACATGTTCAACAACTATGAGGAGCGCGGCAAGCGCTTCCGCGAGATCGTCCAGACCTGGTGAGTCCTCCGGCCCTCATTCGCTCGCACGAGCTCCGCTGGGAAACCCGGCTGCTCGCCGTGGCCACCGCGATCCTCACGGTCTTCGGGATCGCGACTCTCTACGCCGCCGCCGCCCTCGAGCGCGACGCCTGGGGGTTTTTCACCCGCCAGCTCTCGGGAGCGATCGGCGGCGTCATCGCGATGGTGATCGTCTCCCGCGTCGACTACCACCGGTGGCGCCAGCTGGCCTGGCCGCTCCTGTTCGGCGCCCTCGCCTTCCTGCTGGTGCCGCTGCTCCCCTTCACGCATCGGATCAGCCCTTCGCTCAACGGCGCTCGGCGCTGGATTCAGCTCGGTCCGCTCAACCTGCAGCCGTCGGAGGCGGCCCGCTTCGCGGTGGCAGTCTGGACCGCCATGCTGGCGGCGAAGAAAGGCGAGCTGGTGCGTGGCTTCAAGAAAGGTGTCGCCCCCTTCCTGCTCGTGCTGGGCGCGGTCGCGCTGCTGATCCTGCTGGAGCCGAACCTCTCGATGGCGGTGCTGGTGTGCTTCATCGGGGGCGTGATTCTCTTCACCGCCGGCGCCAAGATCGGGCATTTCCTCTTGCTCGCCGTTGCCGGGCTGTTCGCGGCGGTCTCGCTGATCTGGGCCGAGCCGTATCGCCTGACCCGCCTGCGCTGCTTTCTCGAGCCCTGCGGGCAGGGCAATTTCCAGCTCGATCAGGCGCTGCTCGGTTTCGGCGCGGGCGGACCGTTCGGGGTCGGCTTCGGGCACGGCCAGCTCAAGCTGCGCTACCTGCCCTATGCGTACTCCGATTTTCTCTTCAGCACGATCGGCGAGGAGTGGGGCTTCCTCGGTGTTCTGGTCGTGGTGAGTTTGTTCGCGATCTTCTGCGGGCTCGGCTTCCGGATCGCCAAGACGGCGCCCGACTCTTTTGGACAGTATCTGGCCACGGGCCTCACCGCTGCCGTGGGTCTCGCCGCCCTGCTCCATATGGCCGTGACCCTCGGGCTCATGCCGACGACCGGCCTCGCCTTGCCGTTCATGTCCTACGGGCGCTCGGGCCTCGTCATCGCGCTGATCTCCGTCGGGGTGCTGATCAATATCGGGAGGGCGCGGGGCAAATCGGTGAGCGGTAACCCGGTGAGCGGTAAGCGGTAAGGAGTGAGCGGGTTATCCGTGGAGCCACCGCTGACCGC
>DASYPD010000217.1:0-9135 GCA_036007005.1 Gemmatimonadales bacterium | reverse complement strand
TACAAGGTCATGGGGTTGGCCGCGTACGGGAAACCGAGATACCTGGACAAATTCAGGCGACTGGTGGAGCTGCGCCCCGACGGGACGTACCGCCTAGACACATCGTATTTCACGGTGCAACACAGTCCGGGGCGCTACGTGGGTTATGTGACGAAGAAGTTCACCGACCTGTTCGGTCCGCCGCGGAAGCCCGACAGCGAGCTCACCGCGGAGCATCAGGACATCGCCGCCAGCCTGCAAGAGATGCTCGAAGAGGTGCTCTTCCACATGCTGCGGCACCTGCACCAGTCCACTGGCAGCAAGAAGCTTTGTCTAGCCGGGGGCGTGGCGCAGAATAGCGTCATGTGCGGGAAGATTACCAGGGAAACTTCCTTTAACGAGGTGTTCATTCAGCCTGCCTCCGGCGACAATGGCTGCTCCCTCGGCGCGGCCGAATGGGTGCATAACGAAGTGCTGAACCTACCGCGCTCCGCTCCCTTCCCCGGCTGCGACCTCGGCCCGGAATACAGCGAGAAAGAGATTCTGGCACTGCTGGAAGTAGCCAAGCTGAGGTACCGGTGCTCAGCCGACGTGGCCCATGACACCGCGAAACTGATTGCCGAAGGCAGGATCATCGGCTGGTTCCAGGGTCGTATGGAATGGGGAGCCCGCGCGCTCGGGCACCGCTCCATTCTGGCGGACGTGACGAACCCGGAAATGACCAACATCGTCAACCGCTACGTAAAGCACCGCGAGGATTTCCGGCCGTTCGCGCCCGCCTGTATCGCCGAAGCCGCCGAGCAGTTCTTCGATACGGGCGGGCCGACGCCCTATATGCTGAAGGTTATTCCTGCGCGAGCCAGGGCCAAACAACTCATGCCGGCGATCGTGCACGTGGATGATAGCGCCCGGTTGCAAACCGTCACGCGCGAGAGCAATCCCCTCTTCTACCGGTTGCTCGAAGAAATGCAACACCTGAAGGGCGTCCCCTGCGTCCTGAACACTTCGTTCAATATCAAGGGCGAGCCGATCGTCTGTTCACCTATGGATGCGGTGAAATGCTGGGCGAGCACCGGCATTGACGTCCTGGTTCTGGGTCCCTTCATTCTCGAAAAGGAGGCAACGGACGCGCGTTAACCGCCGCCAAGAATCAGGCCGCCAATCCGTGCCAGCCGGAAGATGCTGGCCCTAGTCATCCTGTCGGCTCTTGGCCTGCTGCTGTACGCGTGGGCGGGCTATCCGTTACTGCTCGGTTTGGTCGGGAAGCGCGCGCCAAGCGCGGTCCCCCTTCCCCTGAATGACGGGCGTGTCGTTCGCCTCAGTGTCATTCTCTCCGCCTTCAACGAAGAGTCGGTCATCGAAGCACGACTCACCAATCTGAGCTCGATTGCGGCTAGCCTCCCGGCTTCCGCGAACTTTCGCGTTTTCGTCGGCGTCGATGGCGCCACGGATCGAACTGCGGAAGTGGCACGACGTTTGGTCGGCCGCGACTCGCGCTTGCACTTGCATGACTTCGGCCAACGGCGGGGCAAGGTTACGGTATTGAAGGATCTGGTCGCTGCCGCACGACTCAGCGACGCCGGGAGTCCGGGCACGCGCCTGCTGCTCTTCACCGACGCGAACACGTTCTTCCGGCCGGACGCGGCGAGCCGCCTCCTGGCTCACTTTGTCGACAATGCAGTCGGAGGAGTCTGCGGGCGGCTGGTATTCACCGCCGCACCGGGAAGGGAATCACCGGAGTCCGCGTATTGGGAATGGGAGACTTGGCTCAAAAGCAGGGAGAGCGCGCTGGATTCCTGCTTGGGAGCCAACGGCGCCATCTACGCCATTCGGGAGGAGCTCTTCTGGGAGGGTATCCCTGCTAACACGGTCGTCGATGATTTTGTCATCGGCATGAAGATCAGGGAACAAGGATTCAGGATGCTTTACGAGCCGGCGGCCGTAGCGGAAGAGGAATCCCCCAACGTGGCAAGCGAATGGACCCGGCGCGTCCGGATCGGCTCCGGGGATTTTCAGGCGCTGGCGTTATGTCGGCGTTGCCTCGCACCGCAATTTGGCTGGTTTGCCTGGATGTTTTGGTCACACAAGGTATTGCGCTGGTTCACCCCGCACCTCTGTCTCCTGGCATTCTCCGGTGCCTTGCTAGCGATGACGGGGACCGTGCCGTCTGCTGGGCCGTTAGCTTGGCTGCCGCTGCTTACGACAATCGCGTTCGCCGGGCTGCTGGGTTGCGCGGTCCTCGGCAGATTCTGGCGCCGCTCAAGCGGCGGGCTCGCACGGCTGTTTCAGCTCTGCGATCATTTCGTCACCATGCAGGCTGCGCTCTTCGTGGGCTTCCTGCGTTGGTGCCGAGGCGACCTGACCGGTCACTGGACCAGGACGCCGCGGCGTTAGCCGGACCAGCGACGACGAAGCGCAACGGCCAATCGACCGCTTTGGTGATGCCGATCCGTGGCGTGACACGCATCTCCGGACTGGACTCCGGCTCTCCCACACCGACGAGTACGGGAGAGCGCCACATTGCCGCGCCATCGAGGTCCAGAGTGATTCCGAGCGCCTGACACAGCTTCCCCGGACCGTTCGTGAGGTCCCGGTCCGCCACACCACGCCGGCGGCGGCGCATCAGCGACACGCCCTCCACCGGAAACAGTCCCCGTAACAGAACCGCTCCCCCCGGACCCGGCTTTCCGCAGACCAGATTGGCGCACCAGTGAATACCGTAGGAACGGTACACGTACCAGGTGCCCGGCGGACCATAGAGACTGGCGTTGCCGGCGTGACGCCGGCCTCCATAGGCGTGAGAAGCCGGGTCATCCCTGCCGAGGTAGGCTTCAGTCTCGGTGATGATGCCGCGGAGCCTGAGGGGCCCCAGTGAGGAGGTGAGCTGCGCGCCAAGCAGCTCGCGAGCAACGAGGTCCGCGGGACGCTCGAAGAATGCCTTGCGAAGCGGCCTCACGCTCCTTTCTTGGCTCCGCTGCTTCGCTTCCTGGGAGCAGCCGCCCGGCGCTTGGGCTTGGCTTCCTTGGCGACCGGCTTCTCGGCCGGGGGTGGCTCGTCTACGTGCACGACGCCGACGAGCGGCAACTCCGGGGGCCGCAGCATCGAGCGGGAACCGCGTCGAAAGCGCAAGGCGGCCGCTCGCGCCGGCGTCGCTCCAGGTCGCCCTGCTTCCGGTCCGCTACCATTATCCGCCGGGACTGAGGTTGCCGGCAGGGCCGGGATCGGTGGCGCCGAGGCGGCATGGCTGCGATGCGGAGTCACCTCGTACTTGTCCTCGCCGACTTTCCGCACGTCGGCGATTTCGGCGTCGTTCGCCTGGCGAAGCAGGCGAGCAAACCTTGCCGAATCCAGCAGCTGATCCTCTTTGCCGTGCAGGGCGGCCATGCGCGCGCGCAGGGTGTCCCCGCTGACCGGGGCGGGTAACTCGCTCAACGCCCGAGCCATGAGCTGGAACGCCGCAGCGAGCGCGAGCTGGCCGCCGCGTGCCGGAGCGGCGGCAGCCGCCGGGGCCGTCGCCTCCTTCGCCCCCGCTACGGGCTCGCCGCCGCGCCCGCGTCCTCTGCCGCGACCGCGGCCGCCGCGGCGGGTCTTGCCATTCTCCCGTTCGGCCTCCGGCGCGTGCGGTGCCCGCTTCACGGACTCGGCCCTCTCCAGGGGAGCCACCTCGAACTGGCCATTATCGAGCTTGGTGACGCGAAGCAGGCCTTTGGTCCCGGCCTCCGAGACGAACTTACTGAAGCGGTTGAACCCGGCATTCCGCTCATCGAAGTTGGAATCAATCTGTTGCATGACCTGCTTGAGCCGGTCGGAGCGCATCACATCGCCATTCCGGCTCATCTGCGTCACTGCTTCGCCCACCAGCTCCCAGGGATCCCGCTGCGCGGAGGGAACATCGGCTTCCTTGGTGAGCCCGGCCAGATCGCTGTAGGAGTAGTACTCGTCGCAGTTCTGGATCAGGAGATCGCTCGCCGATTCGCGAATGCCGACGCCGATCACGTACTTGCCGTATTCCTTGAGCTTGATCACCAGCGAAGAGAAATCGCTGTCTCCCGACAACAGAATGAAGGTTCCGATCTCCGGCCGCGTAAAGACGAGCTCCGTCGCATCGACCGCGAGCCGGATGTCGGTTGCGTTTTTCTTGTTGGTGCCGAACGCCGGCGCAAAGATGAGGTCGATGGAGGATTCGGAAAGCGGAACGATGTACTGCGGATAGCGCCGCCAGTCGGCGTAGGCGCGCTGGACGGCCACCTTGCCCCTGATAATGTCGCTGTTGAGCAGGGTACGCAGCTCTTTCGTCAGGTCGCTCCGGATGCCCAGCGTCACATTGTCGAAATCGATCAGGAGTGCTGCGTGCGGAGCATGATGGACGTGGACTGGCACGGGGGACGGGACGGGGGTCGTCTGATGACTCGACGGCCGGCTGGCCCGATGGCTCGGGTGACTCACGTAGGTTGTCTTCTCCGCGGCTCGCCAGGCCTTGCTCCCCCCGCTTCCCGGGCCCTGGCTGGGGCGCTACCCCGAGGGTCAAGGAATTCGGTGCAGGAACTTGGAGCGACGGAACCGCACTAGGTCCGGACTAATCCGGAAGCCCCATTGGCCTCCGGCTGTCCACTGGGTCAAGTTAGCTAAGTCGTTGTCAGGACGGTAGTCCGGTCAGGTTCGCGATAACCCGCTCGGCCGCTTTGCCATCCCAGCCTTCGGGCCGGACTGCGTGAAACCTGCCCTGCTCCCGGGCCCTCAGGATCTCCTCCACAGCTTCCTGGATCGCGGTCCGACTCGACGCCACGAGGCGGTTGGTTCCCTGCATAATGGTGACGGGGCGCTCCGTATTGGGCCGGGCGGTGAGGCAGGGGATCCCGAGCACTGTGGTCTCTTCCTGCAAGCCGCCGGAGTCGGTGAGCACAACCGCAGCCCGCTCCACCAGGCTCACCGTTTCGAGATAGCCGAGCGGAGCGAGCAGCCGGACTCTCCCATTGGGTTCCGCCAGCCCGAATTCCGCGATGCGCTGCCGGGTGCGAGGATGCACGGCGAAGAGTACGGGCATGCGGCGTCCCAGGTCTTCGAGGGCGCGCAGCAGCTCATTCAGAGTTGTCGGGTCATCAACGTTCGAGGGACGATGCAGAGTCACGAAAGCATAGTCCTGCCCTGCGACGTCGAGGCGCTGGGGCATGGCCCTGGCCCGCGCGGACTCACGCAAGTGAAGGAGCGTGTCCACCATCACGTTGCCAACCATGCGGATTCTCGCGGGAGGAATCCCCTCCGCCCGCAAATTGACGTCGGCATCACGACTCGGAGTCAGGCAGAGATCGGCCAGCTGGTCGGTGAGGATCCGGTTGATTTCCTCCGGCATCGTGCGGTCGCCGCTGCGGAGCCCGGCCTCCACATGAGCGATCCGGGTGCCCTGCTTGGCTGCCACCAGGGCACAGGCCACCGTCGAGTTCACGTCCCCATAGACGACCACCCAGTCCGGCGCGTGCCGCTCGAGAACCGGCTCGAAGGCGAGCATGATGTAGGCCGTCTGCTCGGCATGGCTTCCGGACCCCACGCCGAGGTTCTCGTCCGGGGCGGGCAGCTCGAGATCGCCGAAGAAGCTATCGCTCATCGCAGCATCGTAGTGCTGCCCGGTATGCACCAGCACCTGCTCCCCCCCAGGGAGCAGCCTTCCGGCTCGGAGCACCGGCGCCACCTTCATGAAATTCGGACGGGCACCTACGACGTGCAGCAGCTTCACTGGAGCTCCGGCGCTCCCGCCAGGGGAAGCTCGAGCGTGAAGAAGAAGCGGGTACCAATGCCGGCCGTCGTCTCGACGCTGAGATCGCCGTGCATCGCCTCGACCAGTTTGCGGCAGATGGAGAGTCCCAGACCGGAGCCCGAAAAGGCGTAATCACGATCCTTCTGGCGGCGGCGGAACGGCTCGAAGAGCAACGCCATGGCCTGGGAAGGAATGCCTCGCCCCGTATCCCGTACCGAGAACTCTACGCCCGTCTCACCGGCCTCTCGGGCTGAGACCTCGACATGGCCCTCGTCGGTGAACTTAAGCGCGTTGGTGGTGAGGTTGAGCAGAATGCGACTCAGCGCGACCGGATGACCGATTCGCGCGGTGCGCTGGCAGGGAGAGAGGCGAACCTCGAGACCCTTCTCCTCGGCAATCGGCTGCACGATATCGCGCACCGACTCCATGATGTCCTGGATCGAGAAGGGCAGCGGCTCGAGGTCGACGAGGCGGTCCCCGCCGCGCGCCAGCTCGATGACATCACTCGCGACCGAGCTGAGCCCGAACGCGGCACTGTACACGAGCCCGAGCTGACGCTCCTGCAACGGAGTGACCGGCCCGCTGCGCCCCCGCTTCATCGTTTCCCCCAGGAAGAGGATCGAGGTGAGCGGCGAACGAAGGTCGTGGGCCAGCTCGACCACGAGCTCGAGGCCGTCAGGACCGGTCAGGCGATCGGCGAAACGCTGATCCCAGTTGGGCTCGAGCTGCTGGCCCACGAGGTCAAAGGTGAGCAGGATGTGCAGCAGCTCACTGCTTTCAGGAGGGGGGGTCTCGGCGGCGGCGAGCCGGATGAGCCGCCCGCGCAAGAGCCCGAGCAGCCGCCGGGATAATTGGGACTTGGAGAGCTCGCTGAGCTCGGCGGGCGGGTGACCCGCCAGCCCGGCTTCCAGCGCGGAGGTCAAGGTGCTCAGCGCCTGGGCAACCTCTTCACGCGAGGCCGCGTCCTGGCGGACCACCTGCCAATCGTCGCCCAGTTGGCGCGCAGCTTCGGTGAGGAGCCGCGCCAAGCCCGGCTCGCCCACGCGCGCGGTCATTACTCGGCTTCTCCGGCTCGCTCGTCACGCGGAAGTTGATGCTTGTCCATCAGACGGTAGAGCGTGGTGCGATCGACGCCCGCCAAGCGGGCGGCCTTCGACATGTTGCCGCCGGCGCGGCTCACCAGACGCGCAAAATATTCCCGCTCGAAATGGGCGACGACCTTCTCCTTGGCGGCGTGATACGGCTCGTCATTCACCGGAAGCAGCGAGGGACGCTCGGCCGTGGGATCGCTGCCGCTGTCGTCATACACCGGAATATCGGCGGGCTGAATCTCCTGGTCGGGATCGACCAGCACGGCAACGTGCTCGATCACGTTCTGCAGCTCGCGAACGTTGCCACGCCAGGGCCGCGAGCGCAGGAAGTTGATGCTCTCCTCGCTCAGGCGGGGAAGCCGCGCGGCCGTCCCGCGGTGCCGCATCCAGTAGTGGGTCAGGAAATGATTGGCGAGCAGGGGAATGTCTTCCTGCCGGTTGCGCAACGGCGGCAGCGCGATCGGAACCACGCGAAGCCGGTAGAAGAGATCGCCGCGCAGAATCCCGCTCTCCACCGCCTGTTGCGGGTAGCGGTTGGTGGCCGAGATAAACCGCACATCGACCTGCGCATCGGTGGTCTCGGAACCGACCCGCCGGACCACGCCGTCCTGAATGACCCGCAGCAGCTTGGCCTGCAGCGCCAGGGGCATTTCGGTCAGCTCGTCGAGGAAGAGCGTGCCCCCGTTGGCCGTCTCGAGCAAACCGGGTTTATCGCGATCCGCGCCGGTGAAAGAACCCTTGCGATGCCCGAACATTTCGGATTCGAGCAGGGGCTCCGGCAACGCCGCGCAATTGATCGCCACGAGGGCCTTGCGGTTGCGCCGGCTGTGCTGGTGAATGAACTGCGCGATGATTTCTTTGCCGGTGCCGCTTTCCCCGCTGATGAACACCGACGCATCAGTCGGCGCTACCTTACGGGCCAGCTCGACCGCCTTGCGAAACAACGGCGAAATCCCGATGAGCGCGATCGAGTCGCTGTGACTGTGCTGTTGCAGGACCTGCTGCCGGAGCTCAGTGGCCTCCCGGCTCATCATGACGGCGTGGGAAGCCCGGCCGATCAATACTTGAAGATGGGTCGCGCTGAACGGCTTGGGCAGATAATCCCAGGCGCCCGCACGTAACGCCTCGATACTCGAGGTCACGCTCGGGTTCCCGGTCATCACCACGACGATCGTGTCCTTGTGCGCTTCGAGCGCCGTCCGCAGAATCTCGAGCCCCGACACCTGCGACATATAGAGATCGACCAGCACGATATCGAACTTGCGGCGCTTGAGCAGCTCGCGTGCCTCTTCTCCGCGTCCGGCGAGTGTCACAGCGAAGCCGTCCATCTGCAGCACGCTCGCGCAGCTCTCCCGCAGCGTCCGCTCGTCGTCGACGAGCAGAATCCGGATGTTCGCCTTGACCTCCGGCGGAATCGAGAGCGGGTCCCGTGTGCCCCCCCCCGAATCTGGGAAGTCAGGCGGTCCGGCCGGCACGGCTGTCGGCGTACTGCTCATTCCTGCTCCTGTCGTTGTTCTGGCACGATTATGCGGGCCCTATGCCGCGATTTCCATGCCCAAATGTGCGTGCAAGCAACAGATTCTTGGAACCTCAAGGCGCAAATGAAGCAAGAATACGGCGCATGATGCGCCGGCGCAACAACAGAACCTACGGGCTGAGCCGCACCTTGCCTTCGCCCCAAAGGTCGCGCCACAGATGGTACCGGGCTTGCAACACTCGATTAGCTTCGAGATCTTGAGCCTCTTAGAGTCAAAGGGAAAGAGCACCGATGGCAAATCCTGTGGGCCCCGAGCAGCCAATGCACATGGAGGTCACGGCGGCTCCGACGCCGGTCGGGGTGGAACCGTACAGCAGCCCAGCACCGCCCTCGGTCGCCACGCTAACCCGCGTCGTCTCTTCCCTGAGGCGTTTCCGCTGGGTCATCACAGGACTCACCTTACTCGGCTTGGGCGCCGGGATCGCAGCGACCCGGATCATCAAGCCGGACTACGCCGTCCAAGCGACGATCTGGATCGAGACGCCGAGTCAGGGTAGGGCCGGAACGCCGATTCAGGGCGAAGAGTTGCTGGCCTCCAAAGCCTGGCTGGAACTGTTGACGACCTTCAAGGTGCTCGACCCCGTCGTCCAGAGCCGCCGGCTGTTCCTCACTATTGGGGACGAGGCGGATCGCCCCCTTTTCACGGAGTTTGATCTATCCGGCCGTTTCCTTCCGGGCCAGTTCGAGCTCACCATCGAGAAGGATGGCCGGGGCTATCAGCTCAAGCAGCGCAACGGCATATACGCCGAGGCAGGCAACCTCGCCGACTCGGTGGG
>DASYPD010000216.1:0-5354 GCA_036007005.1 Gemmatimonadales bacterium | reverse complement strand
CACGTCGAGGCCGGCTTTGCGCGCAGCATCCAGCAGGGCGAGGGTCTGCACGCTCTGTCCCCACATGGCCTTGCCGATCAGCTTGTGGTGGGTGAGCACGACGGGGATATGCGCCCGGCGGCCGATCTCGATCGCTTCGGCGACTCCCTCGAGCGCCCCGATGCCTTCTTTGCGGAGGTGCGAGGTGTAGAAGCCGCCGGAGTCGGCGGCGACGGTCGCGAGGGCGATCACCTCGTCGGTCTTGGCGTAGGTCTGCGGGACGTAGAAGAGTCCGGTGGACATCCCGAAGGCGCCCTCGTGCATCGCTTCACCCACCATCCACTTCATCTTGGCGAGGTCCTCCGGGGTGGGCGCGCGATCGCTCTGCCCTAAGACGCGCTCGCGGATGGTCCCGAAGCCCGTCAGCCAGGCGAGGTTGATCCCGAGCTTGAGCGTGGCGACCGAGTCGACGTACCGCCCGAAAGGAGAGGGACCGCCGCCATCGGGCCCGCCGAGGGTGGTGGTAACCCCCTGCCTAACCCGCGATTCCGCGTCGGGCATCCGGAAGATGGCTTCGTTGTGGGCATGGAGATCGATGAAGCCGGGGGACACAACCTTGCCGGCGGCGTCGATCACCCGCGCGGCATCGCCTGCCGCGAGCGGGGTGCGCGAGACGGCGGTGATCCTGTCGCCCTTGACGGCGACGTCGGCGCGGAAAGCGGGGGCGCCGCTGCCGTCCAGCACCATGCCACCGCTGATCAGGAGATCGTAGTGCGGCTCGGGCTTGGGCTGCTGCGTCGTCAGCAACGCGAGAAGAAGAAGGCTCATGGGCTATTGGCTATTGGCTATTGGAGTCTAGAATAGCGCTGCCGTGCGCAAGATGCTCCGCGTAGCGCTCCGGGGCAATGTTGGTCCCGCACACGATCAGTCCCACCCGCTTACCGCGCAAGCGCTCGCGCAGGGGACCGAGCAGTGCAGCCGTCGCCGCGGCGCCGGCGGGTTCGACCGCGAGCTTGGCGCCCCGAAAGAGCAGCGCGAGGGCTTCCCGCATGGCGTCATCGCTCACCAGCACTACCTCATCCAGATAGCGGCGGCAGAGGCCGAGGCTAAAGGGGAGCGTGTAGGGCGGGCTCAGGCTATCGGCAATGGTGCGAGGGGCCCCTTCCGGAACCTGCTCCGGATGCCCGGAGCGGATGCTGCGCAGCATGACATCGTTGGCTTCGGGCTCGACGCCGAAAACGAGGCAGGACGGCTTGAGCTGTTTGACCGCGGCGCTCAAGCCACCCGCGAGGCCGCCGCCTCCGATGGGGACCACGATCGCCTCGAGCTCGGGCTCTTGCCGCAACAGCTCGCGCCCGAGCGTGGCGGTGCCGAGCGCGGTACGAGGACCCTCGAAGGGATGCACGAAGGTGCGACTCTCATCGCGCTCGATTTGTTGCGCCAGCGCGAAAGCGGCATGCACGTCCTCGGCGAGCACGGCTTCCGCTCCGAGCGCGCGGCAGCGGGAGACGCGGAGAGGATCGGCGGTCTTGGGCATCACGACTTTCGCCGAGGTGCCGAGCGTGCGGGCCGCCCAGGCGACGGCGATGGCGTGATTGCCCGCGCTCACCGCGGTGACTCCGCGGGCGCGAACCGCGGCTTCCAAGCCGAGCATCACCGTCAGCGCGCCGCGCGCCTTGAAGCTGCCGGCGTGCTGGAAGAGCTCGAGCTTGAGCACAACTTCGGTGTCCGGGTCGATCCAACGGGCGAGTGTCTCATCCGACCAGAACCACACCGGCGTCTCCCGGATGTGCGGCGCCAAGGCGAGGGCCGCGGCCTCGATCTCGGCGAGCGAAAGTGGCCCAGGATCAGTCATGTGGCTCGTGTGCGCAAAGGGTTGCTACGACTCGTCCCGTACCTTGGAAGAGAGCGCCAGGAATCATTCCGAAGGAACACTGCTATGCTCAAGCCACAGCACATCTTGCAGGTCGCGTTGCTGGCCGTTGTGGCGGCCGGTTGCGGCGGCCGCTACCACACCGAAGAGGGGCTGCCCCCGGCGGGACCCGAAGGATACGCGACCGTCCGGGTCGAGAACGACAATATGAGGGACATGCGTATCTACGTTCGACCGGGGGCGGGAGGGCAGCGCTACCGGCTGGGCACCGCGAACGCGATGGAAGTCACCATGCTCAAGATTCCCCGCAGCTTCGCGACCGGAGTCACCGACCTCACCTTCGAAATCTCGCCGCTCTCGGGCGGGGGAAGCCAGCTCAGCGAGCGGATCACGGCGCGGCCGGGAGAAGAAATCGTGCTTCGGATACCGCCGGGGTGACCAGTGACCAGTGACCAGTGACCAGTGACCAGTGAGGTAATAACTGGTTACCGGTTACTGGTCACCGCTCACTGCTTCACGTTCCCCCCGCAGAGAATCACGACCACCGGCTTGCCGCGCCAGCGTTCGGCCTGGCGGAGATAACCCGCGAGAGCCACTCCCGCCGCTCCTTCGACGCGGAGCTCATGAGTCCGCTCGAGCAGCTGCATCGCCGCGAGAATCTCGGCTTCCGTCACGGTAAGGTACTCATCGGCGAGGGAGCGGCAGAGCTCAAAGGTGATGGCGCCGGGCTCGATTCCGCCCGCCGTTCCATCAGAGAGCGTGGGCTTCGACTCGAGCTCGAGGATTCTTCCTGCCCGCACGGATTCAATCATCACCGCCGAGTTCTCGGGGGAGCAGCCGATGACAGCGACGCCGGGCCAGCTCGTCTTGAGCCAGGCCGCCACCCCGGCGAGCAGCCCGCCGCCGCCCAAGGCGATGAAAACCGCCGCAGCGTGGGGGAGCTGGCGCACCAATTCGATCCCGATAGTCCCCTGGCCAGCGATGACCTCGGGATCGTTGTAGGGAGAAACGTAGACGAGGTTCTCGCGTTCGGCCTGGCGCCGCGCGAAGCTTTCTGCGCGCGCCGAATCGTCGCCGTGGGTCTCGAGCTCACCGCCAAAGGCGCGAATGGCAGCGAGCTTGGCCGGATCGGCGCCTTCGGCGACGACGATGCGGGCGCGGACGCCGAGCTTCGCCGCCGCATAGGAGACGGCGGCGCCGTGATTGCCCGTGGACGCCGCGATCACCCCGCGCGCACGAGTATCCGGAGCGAGCGCGAGCAGCTTGTTGAAGGCGCCGCGTGCCTTGAAGGAGCGGGTGTGCTGGAGCTGCTCGAGCTTGAGATGGGGCCCGAGCGAGGAGGCCTGCAGCGGGGTTTCCAGGATCCAGGGCCGAATGCGGGCTTCGGCGCGGGTTATTTCAGTGCGGAGATCGGTGAGCGTTACTGGGGAAACCACAGATTTCACAGATGGCACAGATGACGTGGTAGCGGCCCGGAGACAGGAGCGCTAGGTGCCCTTCCGCGCTCGGCGGAGCCGACGCAGGTGCCTGAAGCCCACCATGCGACCGGTGTCCTCATCCCAGAGCTTGAGCCCCATGGTGCGGACGCTCTCCCGCAGGGTCAGCGTGGTGACTTTCTGGAAGCTGGGGTTTTCCCGGTGGCAGCGCTCGAGCTGATAGTTCGGGATCTTGGGGCTCAAGTGGTGCACATGGTGGAAGCCGATATTGCCGGTGAACCACTGCAGCACCTTGGGAAGCCGGAAATACGAGCTGCCGGCAACCGCCGCGGTCGCGTAATCCCACTCGTTCCCGCCGCGCCAATAGGCATCCTCGAACTGGTGCTGCACGTAGAAGAGCCACACGCCCGCCGACCCGCTCAGCAGAACGACCGGCAGCCAGATCATGAGCACTTCGCGCCAGCCGATCAGCAGCGACAGAGTGGTGATCAAGGTGGCGAGGGCGAGATTGGTCCCCCAGACGTTCAGGATCTCCCGCTTGCCGGCGATGCCGCGTCGGGGCCAGCGATGCTTGAAAAAGAGAATGGTGGGGCCGAGGCCCAGCAGGACGAGCGGATTGCGGTAGATCCGGTAATAGACCCGCTTCCACCGGCTCGAGGAGAGATACTCGCGCACCGTGAGCGTGGTGATGTCGCCGGTGCCGCGCTGCTCCAGGTGCCCCGAGGTGGCGTGATGGATGGCGTGCTCGCGGCGCCAGTGCGAATACGGCGTGGTGGTGAGGATCCCGGTGACCCAGCCGACGATGTCATTCCAGGTGCGGGAGGGCAGAAAGGAGCCGTGCCCGCAATCGTGCATGATGATAAAGGTGCGAATGGTGAGCCCGGCGGCCGGCAGCGCGAGCGCGAGGGTGAGCCAATAGCTCACCGAGAGGCTCCAGTACATCAGGGCGAGCGAGGCGAGCAGCGGAACGATCGTGGAGACCAATTGCCAGATCGCCTTCTTCACGCTGGGCGTCTGGTAGCGAGCGACGAGCTCTCGCCAGCTGCGGCTGGATTCGGACATACAGAAAAATAAGCCGGTCGGCGGGCCCTGTCGACTCATCTCCCGTAACTCGTGACGGCCACGGCAGTTGGCGGCAAGCAGTGAGCAGTGACCAGTGACCAGTGACCGGTGAGCGGTGAGCGGTGAGCGGTAGTAGCGGGGCTGACGCGCAGGAGGTATTCTCTTCCTTCCTTCCTACAGCCGAGAGTAACCCGGTGCCGCTGGACCAGTCCCCGCTCCCGGGACTCCTGGCCGGCCGTTACGCGATCGAGCGGGAGATCGGTCGCGGCGCAATGGCCACGGTGTACCTGGCGCGCGACCTGCGCCACGAGCGCCCGGTGGCGGTCAAGGTGCTCCGGCCGGAGCTTGCCCGGCTGCTCGGCTCCGAGCGCTTTCTGCGCGAGATCCGCATTGCCGCCAGCCTGCAGCACCCGCACGTCCTGCCGCTCTACGACAGCGGTGAGGCCGAAGGGTTCCTCTACTACGTTATGCCATTCATTGCCGGGAGCACGCTGCGCGCGCGGCTGCTCCAGGAGCGCCGGCTGCCGGTGGGCGAGGCGCTCGGCATCGCGCGGGACACGGCGGACGCGCTGGCCCACGCGCATGAGGCGGGGATCGTACACCGGGACATCAAGCCCGAGAACATCCTGCTCGAGGCGGGGCATGCGGTGGTGGCGGACTTCGGCATCGCGCGCGCGATCGGCGCAGCGAGCGTCGGCGGCACCGCGGGCCTCCCGATCGGGACCCCGGGTTACATGTCGCCGGAGCAGCTGACGGCGCAGGAAAACATCGACGGGAGGAGTGACGTCTACAGCCTCGGCTGCGTGCTGTACGAAATGCTAGCCGGCGAGCTGCCGACCACGAGCCACGCGCAGGCGGCCGACGCGGGGCGGCGAACCCCGACCCGGCTGCCCTCGCTCAGGCTAACCCGCCCCGACGCGCCGCGCTGGCTCGAGCCGGTGCTCGCCCGCGCACTGGCGGAAGCTCCCGTGGAGCGCTATCCCGATGCCCAGGCCTTCGCGGCG
>DASYPD010000215.1:0-8586 GCA_036007005.1 Gemmatimonadales bacterium | reverse complement strand
ATCCGGACATCGTTTTCATGGCGGCGCAGGGTCACAGTTACGGCCCGCAACCCGAGCGTGGCGTGTACCGGACCAAAGACGGCGGCCGCTCGTGGGAGCGTGTGCTCTTCGTCGACCAGAACACCGGCGCGATCGACGTGGTGATGCATCCCACGGATCCTAACACGCTATTCGCCGCCACCTGGCAGCTCGAGCTCCACACCTGGGGCCGCGAGAGCGGCGGCCCCGGCAGCGCCATCCACGTCAGCCATGACGGCGGCACCACCTGGACCCGGCTCTCCGGGCACGGCCTGCCCAGCCACACGCTCGGCAAGATCAGTCTCGCCTTCGCGCGCTCCAATCCGAAGCGCATGTATGCCCTGATCGAGACCGGCGACGGCGTCCCCCTGCACGGCCAGCCCACCGACAACGGCGAGCTCTGGCGCTCCGAGGACGGCGGCGAGAACTGGCACGTCGTGAGCTACGACCGCAACCTCGCCTGCCGCCAGCCCTACTATACCCGCACCGTGGTATCGACCGACAATCCCGATGAGTTGTATTTCCTCTGCGCGACATTCAGCCGCTCGATGGATGGCGGCGCCACGAATCGCGGTGGCTTCGGCGGCGGGGGCGGTGGAGGCGGCGGCACGCTCGGTCAACCCGCCGCCGCCGCGGGCCCGCCGATGACCGCCCCGGGCGGCGACAACCACGACATGTGGATCGATCCGACCAATGCCAACCGGATGGCCGTGGCCAACGACGGCGGGGTGCACATCTCGACGACCCGGGCGCGGACCTGGCTGCACGTCCAGCTCCCCATCGCGCAGATCTATCACGTCACCGCCGATACCCGCATCCCGTATTTCGTCTACGGCAACAAGCAGGACGGTCCCTCCTACCGCGGGCCCAGCAACAGCCGCACGGGCGGGGGCGGCGGCGGGGGGGGCGGGGGAGGCGGCTTCGGCGGCGGCCAAATCGCCCGGAGCGAGTGGTACAACGTCGACGGCGGCGAAAGTGGCTGGGCCACTCCCGATCCAGTGGACACCAACCTGGTCTGGTCCACGGCGTCGGGCTCCGGCAGCCGCGGCGGCATCGTGGTCCGCTTCGATACCCGCACCCGCACGGGGCAGAACGTCGAGGTCTGGCCGCTCAGCACCGGCGGCTATCCCGCCGCCGAGGTGCAGTACCGCTTCGTGTGGGATGCGCCGTTCCTGCTTTCCCCGCACGACCACAACACCATCTACACCGCCAGCCAGTTCGTGCATAAGTCGAGCGACGGCGGGCGCAGCTGGCAGATCATCAGCCCCGATCTCACGCGCAACGACAAGAGCAAGCAGCAGATCTCGGGCGGGCTGACGCCGGACAACATCGGGGTCGAGTATGGAGACGTGATCTACGGCCTTGCGGAATCGCGGGTTACTCCGGGCCTGCTCTGGGCGGGGACCAATGACGGCCAGGTGCAGCTCACCCGCGATGGAGGGAAGACCTGGACCAATGTGACCGCCAACATTCCCGGCCTGCCGGCCTGGGGCTCGGTGCGCCACCTCGAACCCTCGCGCTACGATGCCGCTACGGCTTACATCGTGTGCGACGCGCACCAGGAGAACAACCGCGATCCCTGGGTGTACAAGACCAGCGACTACGGCAAAACCTGGAAGCTGATCGTCACTGGCATCCCCAAGAGCCCGTTGAGCTACGCGCACATCATCCGCGAAGATCCCGTTCGCCGCGGGTTACTCTACCTCGGCACCGAGAACGCCCTCTACGTATCGTTCGACGACGGCGAGCACTGGCAGCCGCTGCAGCTGAATCTGCCGCCCGCACCGGTCTACGGCATGGTGATCCAGGAGCACTTCAACGACCTGGTGATCGCGACCTATGGGCGCGGCATCTGGATCCTGGACGACCTGTCGCCGCTGCAGAAAATGACCCCCGAGATTAGCGCCTCGAGCGCGTATCTTTTCGCGCCTCGGCCCGCCTATCGCTTCGACAATTACAACGGCAACGTCTCGGGGAGTGACGATCCGACCGCCGGCCAGAATCCTCCCTATGGCGCGGGGATCAACTACTGGCTCAAGGCACCGCCGCAGAGCGCGCCCAGCATCGCGATCATGGACGCGAGTGGCACGACCATTCGCACCCTGCAGGGGACCCGCGTGCCGGGCTTCAACCGGGTGAGCTGGGATCTCCGTAACGAGGCCACCAAAGCCCCCCGGCTGCGCACCAAGCCGATGTACGATGAAGAATTCCAGCTCGACGCGGACGGCACCCGCGACGCTCCGGGGTTCGGCTCGTTCTCCGTCCGCATGCCGCCGGGGCGCTATAGCGTGCAGCTCACCGTAGACGGAAAGACCTTCACCCAGCCACTCGAGGTCCGCAAGGATCCCAATACGTTCGTCACCGATCAGGACATCAAGCTCACGGCCGAGCGGTTGCTCCGGCTCCAGGCGGAGCAGACCGCCGCCGGCGACATGCTGAACACCATCGAGGTCGTGCGGGCCCAGCTGCAGGCCCTGAGCAAGCAGCTCGCCGCCGACCAGCGCAATGCCAGTGTGCGGCAGCGCGGCGATTCGGTGGAGCAGCACTTCATCCTGCTCGAGCAGAACCTCCTGGACCTGCGGCAGACGGGCCGGGGACAGGACGGCGTCCGCTGGCCGACACGGCTGGGGGGTCAGCTCAGTTATCTGGCCAGCAACATCGCAGCATCCGACTTCGCACCCACCACACAGCAGGGAGCCGTCCACCAGCTGCTCCAGAAACAGGTCCAGGACAATCGCGCGGCGCTCGACCGCGTGCTCCAAACGGATCTGGCGGCGTTCAACCGCTTGCTCTCGGGAAAGGGACTCAAGCCGATCTCGACCGAGCCACCGAGGCTCGTGCCGTGAACTGGCGCTGGCTCGTCGTCGCCTTCGCGACCCCGCTCGGCAGCCTCGGCGCGCAGCAGAGCTCGGCCGGTGAATACACGCGCTACGAGCTGCTCGCGCCGGGAAGCGGCAAGTTTCGCATTCTCTACGAGGTGTGGGCCACTACGCCCGGAGCGCGCTACTACTTCAACCCCATCCGCAAAGGCAGCGTCGCGAGCGACGAAGCGGTATCTGACCGCGCGAGCGGCGCCCCGCTCAAGTTCCAGGAAGTCGACGGGCCGACGGCGAGAACGAGCGGGTTCGCTCAAGCCGATACCGGCAGCCATTACATCCGGGTCGAGCTGGCGCGTCCGGTCCCGAAGGACGGCGTGAGCCGGATCCTGATCGACAAGACCTACTACGATCCCAGGAGCTACTACCAGGCGGGCGATACGCTCGTCTTTTCCCGCTCACTGGGCATCAAGCGCAACGCCGTCGTGCTACCCGCGGGTTATGAGCTCACCTCCGTCAACGTGCCCTCCCAGGTGCTGCGCGAGCCCGACGGCAGAATCCTGCTCAGCTTCATCAACTCGAATCCCGATGCGGCGTCGCTGGTCGTTCGCGCAAGACCGGCCGGGCTGAGCTCACCGACCTCACCGACCTCACTGTCCGCCCGCCTCGCGGAGCGCGCGGTGCAGACCCGCGAGATCGTGTACTTCTTGCGCCAGCCGGAAACCCACGCCTTCGATCTCTATCACGATTACACCGAGACGCATCAGGGAGCGGACAAGTACCTCAACGTCGTCCGGGCTGGCAGCACCGTCTCCCACACCTCAGCACTGAATCTGGATACCGGCGAACCGCTCACGACGCAGACGCTCAAGGGCGATGCGATCACCGGCGCCGGGCTCGATATCGGGGAGCCGGTGAAGCCGGAAACCGAAGTCGTGGTGATTCCCTTCCCCGCGGTGAAGCAGGGACAGTCCATCCGGCTGCGGATCTCGGAGACTTACACCGACTCGGTTCGCTATCGCATGGAGGGAGACGACCTGATCTGGGACCGCAGCTTCGGCCGCCCGGCCAATGCCGTGGTGCTGCCCGCCGGCTGGTATCTCACCCATAGCGCCGTGCCGGCCACCGTCTCGCTGACTGCGGACGGGCGGGTTAGGCTGGACTTCGTGAATCCTCGGTTGGACGAAATCCAGGTATTAATCGTGGCCCGACGACGATGAACGCCAAGACCGTGCTCGTCCTCGGCGGCGGCGTCGGCGGCCTGGTGGCAGCCAACCGCTTGCGCGCCGCGCTCCCCCGAGAGCACCGCGTCATCCTGCTGGACCGGGAGAGCCGGCACCTGTTTCAGCCCTCCTTGCTCTGGCTTGCGGTCGGCAGTCGAGAAACCGACAGGATTCAACGGCCGCTCGAGCGGCTGCGGCGCAAAGGGATCGAAGTCGTCCAGGTCGAGATAGAACAGATCGACCTAGAAGCAATGTCGGTGCAGGCGGGCGGTCGCGAGCTCGTGGGTGATGCGCTCATCATCTCCCTCGGCGCTGACCTCGTACCCGAGAGCATCCCCGGCCTGGCGGACACGGGACACAATCTCTTCACCCTCGCGGGCGCGCTCTCGCTGCGCGCGGCGCTGCGGGATTTCCGAGGCGGCCGCCTCGTCATCCTCACGGCGGCGCCGGCCTACAAGTGTCCAGCGGCACCGTACGAAGCCGCGATGCTGATCGAGCATTACTGTCGCCGTCAGGGCACCCGCGGCGAGGTCACCCTCGCTCTATATGCGGCGGAACCAGGGCCACTGGGCGTCGCCGGACCGGAGGTATCAGCGGCCGTCCGCCAGATCGTGGAGGCAAAAGGCATTCACTACCACCCCGAACACCAGGTGACCACTGTGGACCCCGCAGGGCGGCGGGTGAGCTTCGCCAATGGCACGACCGCGGGTTACGATCTCCTCGCCTACGTACCCGCGCATCGAGCGCCGGTGGTAGTTCGCAGGGCCGGGCTCGTGGGCGATGGTGGCTGGGTGAGCGTGGACCGCCACACGCTCGAAACCAGCCATGCAGGGGTCTTCGCCATCGGAGACATGACCGCTATCCCACTCACGATCGGAAAGCCGTTGCCCAAGGCTGGTGTATTTGCCCATGCTCAAGCCGAGGTCGTCGCCGCCAACCTAGTGAACCGGTGGACGGGCGGAGCGAAGCAACGGTCTTTCGACGGGTACGGACAGTGCTTCCTCGAAACGGGCGGCGGCCGAGCCGGATTAGGAGCGGGCAACTTTTATGGGGAACCGGCGCCGAACGTGAAGCTGCACGCGCCGAGCCGCCGGTGGCATTGGGGGAAAGTGTTCTTCGAGTGGCGCTGGCTCAGGCAGTGGTTCTGACGCGGGCGATCGATCCCTTTGCCGGCCGGTGACGGCGCCATAGATTGGGGGTTCACTTCCGCGGGCGGCTGTAATGTCTTGGTCATCCCTGCTGGTGTTCCTCGCCTTTCTCGTCGGTCTTCCGAGTCAGCAGGTGCAAGGCCAGAACCAGCAGCTGGGACCCAAAGACGGAGCCGGACTCCCGCGGACCGATACCTCGCGAGTGGCCGTCGGCACGGTGGCGCCCGATTTCACGCTTGCGGCGCTGGTCGGCCCTCCCGTCACGCTGTCGCAGTTCCGCGGGAAACAGAAAGTCATCCTGGTGTTCTACCGGGGACACTGGTGACCCTGGTGCGCGAGTCAGCTAGGTGAGCTGAGAGACCTCTTGACCCGGGAACAGCACCAAACCACCGCCATCCTGGCCGTCGCCGTGGACAGTCGTGAAGACCTCCAGAAGATGGTGGACCGAATCACTAAGACCGATGGCCGCACACCGGACTACACCTTTCTTTCCGATCCGGGGCATCGGGTCATCGACCGCTATGGGCTCTGGAACCCTGCTGGCCAAGGCTGGCCCCACCCTTCGACCTATGTGATCGATCGGCTCGGCGTGGTGCGCTGGAAGTTCACCGAGGTCAACTACAAGATCCGACCCACTAACGACATGATCCTCCGGGCGCTGGCTAAGGTCCCCTGACGCCCTCCGCGATGCTCGACCAGCTTCGCGCAACGCTTGCCGACCGTTACGCTCTGGACCGCGAGCTGGGCGAGGGGGGAATGTCGCTGGTCTACCTGGCCCGCGACCTCCGACACGACCGTGCGGTCGCCCTGAAAGTGCTCCGGCCTGAGCTGTCGGCCGTCGTCGGGGCGGATCGCTTTCTCAACGAGATCCGCGTCACCGCCAACCTCCAGCACGCGCACATCCTCCCGTTGTTCGACTCGGGCGTGGCCGACGGGTTGCTCTACTACGTGATGCCCTACGTCGAGGGCGAATCGCTGCGGAGCCGGCTGACTCGCGACCGGCAACTCCCCATCGGCGAGGCAGTGCGCCTCACCTCGCAAGTGGCGAGCGCTCTCGAGTACGCGCACCGGCGCGGCGTGCTGCACCGAGACATCAAGCCGGAGAACATCCTGCTTCAGGAAGGCCAGGCGCTGGTGGCCGATTTCGGTATCGCGCTGGCCCTTCGCAAAGCTGGGGGCGCACGACTCACCAGCACCGGGCTGACCGTGGGGACCCCGCAGTACATGAGTCCGGAACAAGCTGCCGGTGACCGGGATCTCGACCCCCGCAGCGACGTGTACTCTCTCGCGTCGGTGCTGTACGAGATGCTGGCTGGCGAGCCGCCCTTCACCGGGCCGACCGTGCAGGCGATTCTGACCAAACTGGTCACCGAGCACCCCCGACCCGTCCGGGAGGTCCGTGACACGATTTCACCGGCGCTCGAGGCCTTGCTCCAGCAGGCGCTGGCCAGATTGCCGGCCGACCGATTCAGCGGGGCCGGAGAATTCGCGGAGGCGCTGGCCCGCGCGCCCCAGACTGTGACACCGACCGAGGCGGTCGCCGCGGCGGTTCCATCCTCCCGGCGTGTGCGCAGCACACCGGCATGGCTGCTGCTCGTCACGGCCGCTATTGCCCTGGGGAGTTTCGCCGGATGGCGCCTCGGCCGCTCGCGCTCGGAAGCGCGCATTATCCGTCTGACCGTTCCCACGCTGAGCCTGCAGGTGGATCCCGCCTTGCGGATGGATCCCACCTTCGCGATCGGACCCTCAGGAAAGGACCTGATCTTCCGCAATAGCGAGCTGCTGTACTTGCGTACGCTCGACGACTTCACGCCCAGGCCCCTGGCGGGAACCGAGGGAGCCTCGATGCCGGCGTTTTCGCCCGACGGGAAATGGGTCGCGTTCTACCAGAGCGGCCACCTGCGCAAACTCGCCCTGACCGGCGGAACGGCGGTGGAGATTGCCACTGCTGACCTCGGTCCGGGACTGACGTGGGGCGAAGATGGGAGGATCTACTTCTCCTCGCTGGGCGGCAACGGAGGGATTTGGCGGGTGCCGGTCATCGGCGGAACCCCGGAGCCCGTGACGCAGGTGTCAGATAGCGCAGGTGAGTACGTGCACGCCTGGCCGCAGCTCCTTCCGGGTGGCAAGGACTTGCTGTTCACCGTGGTAGGCCCGAGCAGCGGCGCGCTGGATTCCCGCATTGTGGTGGAGGCAGTGGGGTCGGGCCCGCGCCGAACGCTGGCGGAACACGCCACTTTCGGGCGCTACCTCCCCTCGGGCCAGTTGCTCTACGTCACCAACGAGGGCACCGTATTCGCCGCCGCGTACGACCGCCGCAAGCGCACAGTGGTGGGAACGCCGCAGGCGGTCCTGTCAGACGTGTATGTATCGGTGTGGGGTGGCGCGGCCCTGCTCACGGTGGCCGAGGATGGTACCCTTGCCTTCCAACCCGGGATCACTGGCCCCCTTCAAGTCGTGAGGACGGTAGACCGTTCGGGACGAGACCTCGGGGGCATCCAGCCGGCTGGAGACGTGGACGGCATTCGGCTCTCACCCGACGGGCGGCGAATCGCCGCCAATGTCCGGGCACCGAGCAAGAATGGTATCTGGCTATTCGGCCCCGAAGGGGAACCCGAACGGTTGACCTTCGAAGAGGCCGAAGCCGAGTTCCCGGTCTGGTCTCCGGACGGCCGGATGATCGCCTATACCTCCGCCCTCGCCAGTCAGGCGAGGCAACTCCAGATTCGAGAGGTCGCAGCCGGCACCCGGCCCCGAAGGATCCTCACCTGGCCACGCCACCTCCATCTCTCGTCCTGGTCCCCGGACGGCAAATGGCTCGCTGGTTACGACGTGAACCCCACCAGGGGACAGGACGTTTGGGCCATTGCGGCGGACGGATCAGACTCCATCCCGGTAGCCGCAGGACCGGCCTCTGAGGCCCAGCCGGACTTCTCGCCCGACGGACGCTGGGTTGCCTACCAGTCGGACGCATCGGGCCGCTTCGAGATTTTCATCATTTCGTTTCCTGACCTGGCGGTAAAGCGGCAGATCTCCACCAACGGCGGCCAAGCACCTCGATGGGATCCGGCGGGGGGGATGCTCTACTACCTGGAAGGAGACCGCCTCTGGGCGGTGCCGATGTCTTTGAGCAGCGGCCTCCGGCTTGGCACCGGTCAGGTGCTATTTCAGACCCGGGCGAGGGCGTTCGATGTGGCCCCGGGCGGGAAGCGGTTCATCCTGGTGCTGCCCAACCCTGAGCTCAGCCCACCGGGAATTCAGGTTGTGCTCGACTGGATCCGGGAGCTCCAGGATAAGCTTTCGCGCTCGCCTTGAGAGATCACCACGCTTGGGTGGGAACACTTTTTGGCAGCGGCAGCGACCTTATATAGGTCACCAGCT
>DASYPD010000214.1:0-10380 GCA_036007005.1 Gemmatimonadales bacterium | reverse complement strand
CGAACTCCACGCCGCGAATCCGCTCCAGCTGCTCGACCCCGTTTCCGAATTCCCTGGTCTCCCGTTGCGTCAGGTAGTGATAACTGGAGGCGGCAATGCGAACCGTATGTCCGGCAGCCGTCAGGCGGTCGGCCACGGTGAAGTGACGGGTCCCGCCGGCGGACCCAGGGGGTACGGCATAATGATGGATGAACCAGATGTTCACGTGCGATTCGCTACCCCATCGGCCCAGAGCGCGCGGAGGACGAGCGCCAGCGCGGCGAGGACCAGGAACGCCACTCCCGCGAGGATGGTGCGCATGACGGTACGGGGTTCCTCGCGCGGGAGGACGACTGGGATTGCCTCAACGATTGCCAGCGCCGGCGTCTGGGCGAGTTCGCGCGCGTGGGCCGCCTCCCGGTCGGCGATCGCCGAAAGATAGGCCTGCTGCACGGCGGCGACGGCGCGTTCGAGTCGCTCCCGTTCCAGTGCCAGGCGCGATCCGGCCTGCACGATACGGTTCCCGACTGTGAAGCGCAGCAAGGCGTTTTCGGCGACGGTCAGGTCGGCGTGAGCACTGTCGACCCGCGCTTCCTGGGCCCGCCGGAACTGGCCCGCTTGCGCCGAGGTGACCTTCGCGAACAGGTCCTGCGCATCCGCCACGACTCCGGCGGCTACCGCCCGTGCCAGCACGCTGTCAGAGAGAGTGACGGTCAACGTGATCAGCTCGGTTTGTCTCGCCAGCAGCACTTTTATGCGCGACCGCATGCGTCGAACGACCGTCGCGCGGCCGAGCTCGTCGGCCGACGCGCCGAACAGGGCATGGGCGATGGTGGCGTCCCGGAACGGCCGTCTGGCCACTCCGTCGAGTATGGTCTCCGAGCTGAGCAGATAGCTCACCAACGAGGGTGTCGCCTGGATGCCGGCTCCACCCAGACGGAATGGGCTCTCGAGGAGGAAGGAGGTCGCTGCTCCGGCCAAATTGGTCTGCGCCGGTCCGACCGCACTCAGAACCATGCGTGCCCCGTACCGGCGCGGCGCCAAAAGAGTCCAGGCCGCGACAGCGGTCATGACGGCGACCGTCACCAGCAGGAGCGGCCCCAGCTTCGGACGCACGCTCCGCAACGCTGCGCGGAGGTCGACGACGACGCCTCCCTCGACGCGGGGTGCGGCGGTCATGCCTGTGTCCTCATAGGGAAGACTCCGAATCTATTCGGAGACATCCTCTGGTCCAGCCGCTCCGGGGGCGGGCTCTTTGCTGAAGCCCGCCCGCCCCATCGCGGCGAAGGTGAGCCGTTTGCCGAGTTCCACGCCCGGTTGATCGAAGGGATCCACCCCGTACCACACCCCCGCAAAGCCGGTTGCGATCTGAAAGAACATGATGAGCTCCCCCACCGTCTCCGCGCTGAGCGCGGGAAGACTGAGGGTGACGTTCATGCGCCCCGAGCGGGCCAAGGCTGCGGAGGTTGCCTCCTGCTCGTTCAGTAGCAGCTCGCCGAGCGTGTGTCCGGAAAGGTAGGCGAGCTCCTCCGGTAGCCCGGGCCGCGAGGGAATGGTGAGCTCTTCGTCCGGATGCTCGATACGAATGAAGCTCACCAGCTTGTCGAACGGTCCCTCCATGAAGAGCTGCACCTGGCTGTGCTGGTCGGTCACGCCGATCGCCCCGAGCGGCGTCGGTCCGGCATGAACGACTTCGCCGCGCCGGTCCACGCGCTTGCCGAGGCTCTCCGCCCAGAGCTGCACGTACCAGGCGGCGAATTCCTTGAGCCGGTCGGAGTACGGCATCAGCACGTGGATGCGCGCGCCGAGCCAGGCATCGGCCGCCCAATGGAGGGCCGCATAGAGGGCGGCCGGATTCTGCAGCAGCGTCTCCACGTCCGCGCGGTCTACGGCTCGCCGGGCTCCCGCGACGAGCGCGGACACATCGATCCCCACCAGGGCCGCTGGAAGCAAGCCGACCGGCGTGAGGACGCTGTATCTGCCTCCGACTGCTGGCGGAATCTCCAGGGCAGCGATGCCCTCGCGCTCCGCGATGGCGCGCAGCGGCCCTTTCGACGGATCGGTGGTGAAGGCGATATGGCGCACCGCCGCATCCTGCCCCAGGGCCTCATCGAGCCAGGCGCGCACCACGAGATACTGCGCGAGGGTCTCCGCGGTCCCGCCCGACTTGCTGATCACGTTCACGAATACCCGGCGGGGATCGATCCGGCGCAGCGCAGCGGCAATCGAACCGGGATCGACATTCTCGAGGAGGGTGATCCGGGGAAAGAACTCGCGCGCCTCATCGTCCAGCTCGTTCCACGCCGCCGGACGCAAGGCATTGACCAGCGCCTTGGTTCCCAGTGCCGATCCTCCGATCCCGAGCACCAGGACGTGATCGTAAGCCTGGCCAATGCCCTCGGCGAAACGCCGGATCGCTGTAACAGTCTTGCTCTGCTCTCCCAGCTCGTAGAAGCCGTACTCGCCCTGGCGCCGGCGAGAGCGCACCTCTCCGAGCACAGTGGAGAACCGCTGCGCCAGGTCGTCGAGCCGGATTCGGGGAAGCCCGTGCTCGCCGTCGAGCTTATCTGTGAAGATTTTGCCGTAGTGGAGCTTCATGTCGGGATCTCCAAGACCTGCCCATCATAGCCCGGCTCGATCCCGGATGGGAGACGCGCGGCCAGCTCGGCATGGCCCGTCTCATGGGTAAGATGGGTGAGCACCGTCCTCCGGGCTCCAATCGACTTGGCCGCCGCGACCGCCTCGGGAATGCTCAAATGGGTGGGGTGGGGGCGCCACCAGAGTGCGTTGAGCACCAGCAGCTCCACGCCCTCGAGCGCTGCCCGCTCGGCCTCTCCCACCGCTTTCGCATCGGTGACATAGCCCAGGGGGCCAATTCGGAATCCCAAGACCCGGCCATGACCGTGCGCGAAAGCCAGCGGCAGCACGGGGATACCGGCGACATCCGTGAGCCGGCCAGCCTCGAGCAGCTGCAGAGTCAATCTGGGCGTGGTGGTGCCGGAATAAGGCTGGGCATCCGGGGCAAAGATGTAGCGGTAACTCGTGCGCAAGAAGGCCAGCGTCGCGTCGGAGCCATAGAGCGGCAAGGGAGCCGCGCGACCGATCGAAAACAGCTTTAGATCGTCGATTCCGTGCACATGATCGGCATGCTCGTGGGTGTAGAGCACCGCATCGATGCGCCGGGTCCCCGCAGCCAGCAGCTGCAAACGCAGCTCGGGGGGAGTGTCAATCAGCAGGGCTGTCTCCCCGAGCTCGATCAGCGCGGCGGTCCGGAAGCGACGATCCCGCGGGTCTCCCGAATGGCATACGGCGCAGTCGCAACCAAGCTGGGGAACCCCGGACGAGGTGCCAGTGCCGAGCAGGGTGAGCCGCACCGCTAGACGGTTTCGATCTTGAGGAGGTTGGTCGTGCCCGCGACGTCGAAAGGCACGCCCGCCGTGACGACCACCCGATCGCCTGGCGCGGCCAGCCCGAGGCGCAGGATGGTATCTCGCGTCGTGGGGAGCATCGCTTCGTAGGTCGGATGGTGTTGGGTGAGCGCTGGGATCACTCCCCAGACCAGGGCGAGCTGCCGAAAGGTCATTGCTTCGGGAGTCACGGCCAGGATCGGAACGGTCGGCCGATAGGAGGCGACCGTCCGGGCCGTAAACCCGCTGTGGGTGAGGCAAACGATCAGCGGCACACCGAGTAGCTCCGCCGCGGCGCACACCGCGACAGCGATCGCGTCCTCGGTGTTGGTGGTGACGTGGGGTTGGCGCAAATGTACCGCGGAGCTCTCCCAGGCAGGCTCGATTTCACCGTTGCGCTCGCGGTCCTGGCGATGGCGCTCGATTTCCCGCGCGATCCGGTCCATCGCCAGGACCGCCTCCAGGGGAAATTTGCCCACGGCCGTCTCGGCGGAGAGCATGACCGCATCGGTGCCATCGAGGATTGCGTTGGCGACATCGGAGGCTTCCGCCCGCGTCGGTCGCGGCGCCCGGATCATGCTCTGGAGCATCTGGGTCGCGGTGATGACGGGTTTGCCGTGTCGATCCGCCTCGCGGATGATGCGCTTCTGGACCAGAGGTACCTGCTCGAAGGGAAGCTCGACTCCGAGGTCGCCGCGAGCCACCATGATCGCGTCGGCGGCTTCGACGATCGTCGTCAGGTGGCGGAGCGCGGTATCCTTCTCGATCTTCGCGATCAGCTTGACGCTTGGCGGTACCATGCGCCGCATCAGCTCCAGGTCTTCCGGGCGCCGCACGAAACTCATGCCGATGTAGTCGACCCCCAGGGCGACAGCGTGGAGCGCATCCTCCCTGTCTTTCTCGGTCATGGCCGGCGCGCTCACTTCGATGCCCGGCAGGTTCATCCCTTTATGGGCCTTGAGCTGACCGCCGTAGCGGACGCGGGCCTCGACTCGATCGCCCCGGACCGCAGTCACCTCCACGGCCAGGAGGCCGTCATCGAGGAGGATCCTATTGCCGGGAACTACGTCCCCCGCGAGTTCGGCGTAGGTCGTAGGGATCTCCTCTTCCCGCGCCGTAGCTTCGGGAGCGAACACGACGGCTTGGTCCCGCACGAGCGTGGTGGGAGCGGCCAGGTTGCCTACCCGGATCCGCGGTCCCTGGAGATCCACGAGCAGGGCAAACGCGGCTGACCGCTCGCGCTGAATCGCTTGCAGGTCGGTGATCCAGCGAGCTCTTACCTCCGGTGTCCCGTGGCTCGCATTGATACGGACCACATTGACCCCTGCGTCGAGCAGGGCACCCATCTGCTCGGGCTTTTCCCAGGCGGGACCCAAGGTGGCAACGATCTTGGTGCGGCGAATCGCGGCGTGGGTGCTTGCCAAAGAGGCGAAGACTCGGCTGAAGATTGCAACAAACTAAGCGAGTGCTGTTGAAAAGACTTCTCCACGACATGCACACGGTGGGGGGAACGCCGCAAGTGATTGCCTGGAAATCAGCATGACAGTGAGATTCTCCGCCTAGGCTCTAAAAAGGGCCGATTCCGAGGGTCCACATTCCTGTGAATTGGCCGGTTTTTCCACACGTGGAAATGCTTAGAACCTGTCCTGCGTCTATCGAAGTCCTATCAGAACAGTGGATTAGAACTGAGGCCTTTTTAAACATTAGGAGTGGTTCCCATGGCATTATTCCACATGACATACACATCATAGAAGGATGTGGAAAATCAATCCCGGGGATGTTTTGGCTGAATCCAAGTTTGACGGTGCCGAGGCCCCGGCCTAGATTGACCAGTCCTGCTACGACCTTGCGTTCACTCTTCGGTGGTTTCCGCGCATGACCAGCCAACCCCAGAGTCAAGTCACGAAATTGTTCGGCGGAGCAGTCACGACGGGTCGGGAAGGACTGGCAGTGCGAGATGCCGAAGGGCTCCGATCCGAAGCAATGGATCGCCTGGCCTGGGACGCGGTTTTTGCCGTCGGGGATGCCCAGTGGAGCGCGCGGCGGCTGTTGTGGGAGCTGGGTCAGGCCACCGGCGTGCGTCCCGCATCTATTCACGAACTCTACCTGGCCTGTGGTCGAGGGGAATGCGGCGGCTTCACGGTTCCGGCGATCAACGTCAGGATGCTCGCCTACGATACCGCGCGAGCCGTGTTCCGCGCGGCAAAGCAGCACGATGCCGGTGCCGTGATCCTGGAGATCGCACGCTCCGAAATCGCCTATACCGAGCAGCGTCCGGCTGAGTACGTGGCGGTGATGCTCGCCGCCGCGCTGCGGGAGGGCTATACCCTACCGCTCTTCATCCAGGGCGATCACTGCCAAGTCAACGCCAAGAAATACGCAGCCGATCCCGAGGGTGAAGTGGGCGAGGTCAAGAAGCTGATTGCCGAAGAAGTGGGCGCGGGCTTCTTCAATATCGACGTCGACACCTCAACGCTGGTGGATCTCGCCCAACCGACGCTCGCGCTGCAACAGCGGGTGAACTACGAGCGCGCGGCGGAGATTACGGAGTTTATCCGCTCGATCGAACCCCGGGGCGTCACGGTCTCCGTGGGCGGCGAAATCGGTGAAGTCGGCATGAAGAACAGTACGGTGGATGAGCTCCATGCCTTCATGGACGGCTACAACCACGCGGTGGCGGGTCGCGGCGGGGGGCTCGCAGGGCTGAGCAAGATTTCAGTGCAGACCGGTACCTCCCATGGCGGGGTGGTGCTTCCCGACGGCTCGATCGCCGAGGTCAAGCTCGATCTGGCTGCGCTGGAGGCCCTCTCGAAAGCCGCGCGGAGGAGCTATGGCCTGGGAGGCGCGGTGCAGCACGGCGCCAGTACGCTGCCGGCGGATGCCTTCGGGAATTTTCCCCGCGTCGGTGCGGTCGAAATCCATCTCGCCACCAACTTCCAGAATATCAGCTTCGATCATCCGAGGCTCCCGGCCGACTTGCGACAGCGCATGCTCCAATGGCTCGACGCGAATGCCGCCGGGGAGCGCAAGCCGAACGATACTCCCGAGCAGTTTTATTACCGAGCTCGCAAGAAAGCGATCGGGCCGTTCAAGCAGGAGTGCTGGGAGCTGCCGGCGGACGTCCGCGGGGCCATTGCGGCCGATCTCGAGCACACGTTCGGTTTTCTTTTCGAGCAGCTCAAGGTCAGCGGAACGGCCGCGTTGATTCCGCGTTTCGTGCGGGCGCCTGCCTTGAGCTGGGAGCAGCTGCACCAGAGCGAGTCGCGCGCGGTGGACGACGCGGAGGCGGGCGAGTAGGCTACTGGCTACTGGTTATTGGCTATTGGTCAACAGCTATCCAGACTGGCCAAGGAGCAACCAATAGCCAGTAGCCAATAGCCAATAACCCAAAGGAGATCTTATCGTGCCCAAGGAAGTCCGGCCCATCGTCATCGAGCGCGAAGCCAGCTCGTCGCTCTGGTGGTTTCTCGTCGGCGGGACGCTGGGGGCGGGGCTTGCGCTTCTCTTTGCGCCGCACTCGGGCGACCGCACCCGCAGGCTGGTAGGCCGGAAACTCAGTAAGCTCCGGGACGCGGCGGATGTTGCACTCGAGGATTTGCGAGATGCGCTCAGTGCCCAGGAGCGGGTGCACTCATCCCTCGCGGAAAGCGAACTGGATGAGGAGGATACCGAGACCCTCACCGAAGCCGCTGAGGAGGCAGTGGAGCGTGAGGAACGAACGCCGCCACCACGTCGACGGGGAGCGGGGACGGCAGGGGGAGGAACTGCCTCAGCTCGGCGTGAGCTTGAGCAGCGGCTTGCCGAAGCCCGGGCCCGTCGGCACCGCTCAGGGGCAGACGAGGATGAGGAGCCGGTCGCCTGAGCGAAGCCCGGTATCGGCCGTGGTACCGCTCGATTGGAGGGTACATTTGGCGGACGCTGCAGGCCGCCGATGAGAACAACGTCCCCTTTCTCGCGAGCGCGTTGACCTTCGAGGCGCTGCTCGCCTCCATTCCCTTTATCCTGCTGCTCTTCGCCGGCCTGGGCCAGCTGCTGCAATTCCTGGCGGGCACGGGGCCGATCGATCAGAGGATCCTCTTCGAGCGCTTCTTCCCGCCCCACGATACCCGGCCCGGTCTGGATCCTTTCGAGACGGTGGAGCAGGTGCTGGCCCGGCTGACCGAGGCCGGTAAATCACTTTCTCTGGTCGCGGTGCCGGCTTTCGTCTGGTTCAGTACCCGGCTCTTCGCGGGGATTCGCAGCTCGCTCAACAGCATCTATGACGTGTGGGTGCGGCCGAAGCCGATGCATCCCCTCAAGCGGTTCGTGTTCTCCAAGCTGCGCGACCTGGGCATGGTCTTCATGGTCCTGGTCCTGTTTCTGGCGAATACAGGGCTGACAACAGGATTCTCGCTGCTCAGCGCGGCATTCGCGGCATCCGTGACCGGTGGCAGGATCGTGCAGACCCTGCAGGGCTGGCTTGCGGAGGCGCTCGGCTTCGCGTTTCTGTTCGCCCTATTCTTTCTGCTCTATCGGCACGCCTCTCTCCGGCGGGTCGGCTGGCAGGCCGCGCTCGTGGCCTCGGGGTTTGCGGCGCTCGCCTTCGAGCTCGCCAAGCGACTTTTCGCGCTCTATCTGCGCCATGCCGGCGGGTATGGCGCCGCGACGGTGGGAGTCTCATTCGGGGCCGGAATACTGTTCGTGATCTGGGTGTACTACTCGGCGCTGGTCTTCCTGGTCGGGGCGGTCATCGCCGAAACCTGGGAGCTGCGGGGCATGCAGCGGGTGCAGCGGGGGGTGGCGTGAGTTGAAGGAGGCTCCCTGAACGGTTAGGTTGCAGGCGCCCCAGGTCCGAAGGGTGCCGGCGCGCGAACCGCGTCAGGACCTCGCCGGTAGCAGCGCTAAGCGATGTCCGGTGCAGCTTCGGGGTGCCTGGGGCACTCTTTTGCCCGGCCCTGGAGTAGCGCGGTAGGTGCCCGCCTCGCCAACTTATCCCTACATGCACGACACCGAGCTGCTCGAGCGCCTGCGTGCCTCGCTCGCCGACCGCTATGAAGTGCAAAAGGCGGTCGGCGAAGGCGGCATGGCCCTGGTCTTCCTCGCGCGGGACATCAAGCACGACCGCAGGGTGGCGGTCAAAGTCCTGCGCCCCGAGCTGGCCGCATCGCTGGGGACTGACCGGTTTCTGCGGGAAATCCGCCTCGCCGCGCAGCTGCAGCATCCCAATATTCTGGCGCTCTACGATTCGGGCGAGGCAGCCGGCTTGCTGTTTTACGTGATGCCGTTCGTGGAAGGCGAATCGCTGCGCGACCGGCTAACCCGCGAGAAGCAGCTCCCCATCGACGAAGCCGTGATGCTGGTGCGGGAGGCGGCCGATGCGCTCCATTTCGCGCACCACCGGGGCGTCATCCACCGGGACATCAAGCCCGAGAACATCCTGATCTCCGGAGGTCATGCGCTGGTCGCCGATTTCGGCATCGCGCGGGCGGTCAGCGAAGCCGGAAGGGAAAAACTCACCCAGACCGGCATGGCGGTCGGAACGCCGCATTACATGAGTCCCGAGCAGGCCTCGGGCGGGGAAGTGAATGCCCGCAGCGACGTGTACAGCCTCGGCTGCGTCCTCTATGAGCTTTTGGTCGGCCAACCTCCCTTCGACGGCCCGACGGCGATGGCCATCCTCGCGCGGCATTCGCTGGAAGGCGTTCCCAGCATGCGGGTGGTTCGCCGGACTGTTCCGGAAGAGCTCGAGGAGGCCGTCGATCAGGCGCTGGAAAAGGCACCCGCCGATCGGTTCCAATCGGCAGCCCAGTTCTCCGAAGCACTTTTCTCGGTGAATCTCTCGACGGTTTCCCACCGGATCAGCAGCCGGGCCAGCACCTCGCGGCTTATCGCACGGAGGAGGCGGCAGCGCCGGACGAGAATCCTCATCGGCACCGCCGTCGTGGTTCTCGCGGGGGCCGCTATCGGGATGGCGGCGCTGCGCCACGGTGGACAACCGGCGACTCGCGCCGGCCCCGATCCCAGGAGCATCGCCGTCCTCTACTTCGATTCGCGGGGAGGCGGTGACACGCTGCGCTATCTGGCGGATGGGCTCACCGAAGGCCTGATCGATGAGCTGAGCCAGGTGGAAGGCCTTCACGTCATCTCGCGCAACGGGGTTCGCCCCTTCCGCGCTCTCGCCGTATCGCCCGATAGCATCTCGCACGCGCTCAATGTCGGCACCCTGGTGGCGGGCACGCTGGCCCAATCGGCGGACCGGCTGCGGCTGCAGGTCTCCCTGATGAACGCGCGGGGAAGCGTGATCGGCCATGGGTTCCAGCTCGAGCGGCCCCGGGGCGAGATTTTCGCCCTGCAGGACGAGCTTGCACGCGAGCTGAGTGAGTCGCTCCGAACGACGCTGGGAGGAGAAGTCCGGCTGCAGGAAGCCCGGCGGGGAACGCGAAGTGTCCGGGCCTGGGAGCTGGTCCAGCAGGCGGAAGCCTCCTCCAAGGATGCGGAAACAGTGCTCACGACGGGCAAGCCGGACGCCATGGAGGCCGCGAGACACCAGCTGGCGACCGCGGATTCCATCCTGACTCTGGCAGCGGAAGCCGATAAGGAATGGGCGAAGCCGTGGATCCAGCGCGGCTGGATTGCGTATCGGCGCTGCCGACTGGATCGCACCGTCTATGACGAGTGCACCCGGGGCCTTGGAATTGCCGAAGACGCGATCCGCCGCGGCCCGAATGATCCCGATGCGCTGGAGCTGCGGGGCACTCTCCGGTACTGGCTCTGGATCAATGGGCAGGAGGCCGATGCCGCCCGAGCGGCCCAGCTCTTTGCCGACGCCGAGGCGGATTTCCGCGCTTCGGTTGGCGCCAATCCGGAGCAGGCTTCAGCCTGGACCTCGCTCGGCCATCTCCTCTTCAATAAGCCTGCCACCTCGGAAGCCAAGCTCGCCGCGGCGAAGGCATACAAGTCGGATCCTTACCTCACCAACGCGAACGTCACCCTGTGGCGCTTGTTCTCGGCTTCA
>DASYPD010000213.1:0-5956 GCA_036007005.1 Gemmatimonadales bacterium | reverse complement strand
TTAGCGGTTATTGGCTATTGGCTATTGGCTATGGGCTATTGGCTATTGGAAACAGCTCTTCCGGAAGAGTTGTTTCCAATAGCCAATAGCCCATAGCCAATAGCCAATAGCCCATAGCCCAATAAGGAGCTCAACCGGTGCTACGCCCCTCGAAGATCGTCTGCCTCGGCCGCAACTACGCCGGTCATGCGAAGGAGATGGGGAATCCGGTTCCCCAGGCTCCCCTCATCTTCCTGAAGGCGCCCAGCGCCCTGATCGGCGCCGGCGAGGCGATCGTCTTGCCGCCGGAATCGACCCAGGTGGAGTATGAGGCGGAGATAGGTATCGTTGTCGGAAGGCCGCTGCGCTACGCGGACGCCCAGCAGGCCGAAGCGGGGATCCGCGGCTTTGTCTGTTGCAACGACGTGACGGCGCGCGATCTGCAGCGCAGTGACGGGCAATGGACGCGGGCCAAAAGCTTCGACACGTTCTGTCCGGTCGGACCGCGGGTTGCCGAAGGCTTGGATTGGAGAGAGCTCGAGGTGATTGGCAGAGTGAACGGCCAAGAGCGCCAACGGGGCCGGACGCTGGAGATGGTGTTTTCTATCCCGGCGCTGTTGTCCTATATCAGCAGGGTGATGACGCTGCTGCCCGGCGATCTGGTGGCCACCGGCACGCCCGCCGGCGTGGGTCCGCTCGCGCCGGGGGATATCGTCGAGGTCGAAGTGTCCGGTGTCGGCGTGCTCAGCAATCCGGTAAAGGCCTTCGCGCAATGACCATTCAAATCGGCGCCCGAGTGAGCGCGCTTCCCGGCTACCCACTGGCCGAGATACCGAGCATCAGGCGCAGGCTGCTCGAGGCCGGCGTCGACCTCATCGATCTGGGCGCGGGGGACAACGACACTCCGCCGCCCGCCGTCGTCGTGGAGGCGCTGCGCGAAGCCCTCGGCGATCCCGCCCTGAGCAAGTACGGCTTTCAGCAGGGACTGCCGGCCTTCCGGAAGGCGTGCAGCGCCTATCTGGAGCGCCGCTTCGGGCAGCGCTTCGATGCTGCCACGGAAATGCTGCCCTTGATCGGCTCCAAGGAGGGACTGGCGCATTTGCCCTACGCCGTCGTCAATCCCGGCGATGTGGTCATTTTTCCGGAGCCCGCTTACCAGGCGTACATCGGTGGCGCCATTCTCTCGGGGGCGGAGCCGCACGTCTATCCGCTCCGCGCGTCGGATGATTTCCTGCTCGAGCTCGAGCAGGTGCCCGAGGCAGTGCTGCGCAAGACGCGGCTGCTCTATCTCAACTACCCCAATAACCCCACAGGCGCCGTCGCCCCGCTGGATTACCTCGGGCGAACCGTGGCGCTGTGCCGGCGCCATGGAATCGTGCTCGCCTACGACAACGCGTACTGCGACCTGACCTACGACGGATACGTCGCGCCAAGCATCTTCGAGATACCCGGTGCGCGCGACATCGCGGTCGAGTTTTTCTCTCTCTCGAAGAGCTTTTCGATGACCGGCTGGAGGCTGGGCTGGGCAGTCGGCCGGGCGGAGCTGATCGGGGCGCTCAGCAAGGTCAAGTCCTATGTGGATACCGGGCCATTCCTCGCGTTGCAAAAGGCCGCCTGCGTGGCGCTCGACCGCGCCGAGGAGCTGGTGGTCCCGGTGCGCCGGCTGCTGCTCGAGCGGCGCGACGCGGGCATGGCGGCGCTCCAGAGCGCCGGGCTCGACGCCGCGACCCCGAAAGCCGCGATGTATCTCTGGGTGCGCTTGCCCGCCGAGCTCGCCTCGGCGCCGTTCGCGCGGCGCGTGCTGGAGGAGTTCGGCGTGGTGACCCTGCCGGGCAGCGCATTCGGCCCCGCGGGCGAAGGGTATTTCCGGATCGCGCTCACGGTGAGTCCGGCTCGGCTCACGGAAGCGATAACCCGCATCGGACGCGCGCTCGAGGCGCGCCGGGGAGCCGGAGTTGTCGCGGCGTCCTGAGCTCTTCCTCCCGCCCCGCAAGCGGTGGCCGGGCTGGGCCATTGCGCTCAGCCTCGCGCTGCACGCGCTGCTCCTGGTGGTGCGGGTTCGCCCCTGGCTGCCGCCCGTCCAGCTGCCGCCCCTCGTCATCGTGCTCCCGCCCGCCTCGGAAGGCAGCGAGACCGCCGCTCTCAAGTTCGAGGCACCGGGTGGCGCCGCGCTCAAAGGCCATGCTGCGGGGATCACGCCGCGCGTCGAGGCGGCGATGCCGATCCCTGAAACCCCGCGGGTCGTGGAGGCAATCCCGCCTCCGATCGCTGCCCCGCTTCCCTTGCAGCCTGCCCCTAGCCCTCAGCCCCTGGTTGCCTGTGATACCTGCGGGCCGGGCCGTTACCGGATCGGTCCGGCTCGCGGCGAAGGCAAACTGTGGGTCAAGCCGCTGCCGGCGGCCCCGCGTGAGATCGCGGAGGCGCTGAGCAAGACCCACATCCAGCTAGTCGACAGCGCGGTCGCGGCGATCGTGCAGGCCTTCGTTGATTCGGTCCTCAACGCGCCCTCGGCTCCGGGTGCTGCGCCTCCCTCCTGGACGACCCAGATCTTCGGGAAGACCTTCGGCATCGACAGCAAGTACATCTATCTGGGCGGGCTCAAGATTCCGAGCGCGGTGCTGGCCCTGCTGCCGATCAAGAGCGGCGGGACGACGATGGAGTACAGTCAGTCATTGCGCTTGGCGGCGATCCGCGAGGATCTGGCGACCGCGTCACAGCGGGCGCAGACTATGGAGGATTTCAAGCGGGCAGTGAAGGAGCTGCGCGCGGAGCGGGAGCGTCGGCATCAACTGGAACAGAATCAGAAGAAGAAACCGGAACAGCCGGACTCCGCCAGGCGGCCCTAGGCGGTGGGTCGTGTTTTGAGCCTTCCGTACTGTGTCGGCGAGAGGGGTTCACTCGTCGATTCAGAAGGGAAAGGAAGGCACGCCTATGAAACGATTTCTTGCAGGCGCCGCGGTGCTCGCCTCGCTGAGCGCACCGTGTCTCGCCCAGACCACCGCGCGGCAGGCCCAGCCGGGTTTCAATCTCTTCACCGTTAACCAGGACGTCGAAATCGGCAGGCAGTCCGCGATCGAAGCTGAAAAACAGCTCACCCTGCTCAACGATCCGAGCGTCGACCGCTACCTGAACCGCATCATCCAGCGGCTCGCCGCCGTCGCTCCCGGCGCCCAGTATCCGTATCACATCAAGGCCGTGAACGCCTCCGAAATCAACGCGTTCGCGCTGCCGGGCGGTCCCCTGTATGTCAATCGCGGTACCATCCAGGCCGCACGGAGCGAAGCGGAATTGGCGGGCGTGCTGGCGCACGAGATGTCACACGTGGCGTTGCGGCACGGGACCCACCAGGCCTCGAGGGCCTATCTGGCGCAGTCCGGGCTGGGGATCCTCGGAGGGCTGTTCGGCAGGCAGAGCAGCGCGGCGAGCATCGTGAATACGGTCGGTGGCGTGGGGCTCAATGCCTTGTTCCTCAAGTACACCCGGGATGACGAATACGCCGCGGATGCAACAGGAGCCCGGATCATGGCCAAGGCGGGCTATGACCCGGCGGCGATGGCCAATTTCTTCGAGTTGCTCCGCACCGAGCAGAGCCGGAATCCGAGCAAGGTGGAGCAATTCTTTAGCGACCACCCCCCGCCGGCCGACCGCGAGGCGCGCATCCGGCAGCTCGCGAGCAGCCTCGGGACCGGCCGCAGCGAAGTGCTGGGCGGCTTCTCAACGATCCGGGCCGACTTGAGCCGGCTGTCGGCGACGGGAACCCAGCAGATAGTAGAACAGGTGCCTAACCCGCTGATCCCCGATACCGCGACGGTCGGTGCCGGGCCCGTGCAGGTGGCGCGACCCTCGTCCCGCCTGGTGCGGTTCGCCCAGCCCAACGGCTTCTTCAGCATCAATTATCCCGCTAACTGGCGGGCCTATCCGTCGGGGCTCGCGGTCACCCTGGCGCCTGACGGCGGGGTGCTGACCCGGAGCGATGGGAGACAGGTGCTGCTCTACGGCATCATCGTCAATCATTATTTCCCGTTCACGACTGAGGACACGCGCCGCAACTTGAGCCTGCAGCGCAATTACGCTCCTTTCGAGGACCGGACCCTCCCGCGCGGACGGCTGGAGGACGCGACTGATGATCTGATTCGTACCGTCCTGTCCGCGAACCCCTACCTGCATACCGAAGACGAGGCGGCGCAACCGGAGGTCGTCTCAGGGGCGCAGGGGTTCTCGATGGTGCTGTCCGGCACCTCGCCCGTGACGGGCGAGGAAGAACGGGTCACGGTCTATACCAGGGGGCTGAGCGATGGGCACGTGGTGTACATGCTCTGGGTCGTGCCGGGCCGGGATTATGCCACGATGGATAGGACTTTCGCCCGGATGCTGCGAACCTTGAACGTCAACGACGCCGCAGTGCACCAGACGGCGGGGATGGCCTCGCGTTACGGGCCATTGCCGTAGGGGGGGCGGGCGTTGGCCAGTCGCGCCAGCGTCTCCGCTTTGCCGACGACCTCGAGCAGTTCGTTCACGGGCTCCGATACTGTGGAGCCCGTGAGCGCGATGCGAATCGGCTGCAGCAGATCTCCCAGTTTCATGCCCTGCTGGTCCACGGTGGTCTTGAGCGCGGCGAGGATCCTCTCGCTTTTCCAGTCGCCCTCAGGGATGGCGCTCAGCGTCTCCCCGGCCAGCTCGAGGCTGCGGACATATCCGTCGCCCAGCTTTTGCCGCAGCGCCTCGCCCTTCTCGTCGAGCTGCGCGCGTCCCCGCTCGAGGCGGATAGCGACTTGGCGGGCCACATCGAGCAGCGTGCGCGAGCGGGCCTTCACCGCATTGATATAAGGCGGCAAGACCGCGGGCGATGGATAGCGCACCCCCAGGCGATCGAGCTCACGGGCGACGGGATCTACCAGCTCCTCGACCGCCACGCGGGAGAGGTACTGCCCGTTCATCCATTCGAGCTTGGTGTTGTCGAAGACGGCCGGTTTCTTCTGGATACCCTCCAGGGAGAACAGCGCGATGAGCTCCGCTTCCGTGAGAATCTCGCGGTCCTCTCCCGGCGACCAGCCGAGCAACGCGAGGAAATTCCGCATCGCGGCGGGGAGGATGCCGAGGCCCTGGTAGTCGCCGACCGCGGTGGCGCCGTGCCGCTTGGAGAGCTTCTTGCCGTCGGGCCCCAGAATCATGGGCAGATGCGCGAAGCGGGGAACCGGCGCCCCTAACGCGCGGTAGAGCGCGATCTGCTTCGGCGTATTGGAGATGTGATCGTCTCCGCGCATCACGTGGGTGATGCGCATGGCGATGTCGTCCGAGACGACCGCCAGGTTGTAGATCGGCGTTCCGTCCGCGCGCAGAATGATGAGGTCGTCGAGATCGCGGCCGTGAAACGAAATCGTGCCGTGGACCGCGTCGTCCCAGCTGATATCCTCTTCCGGCATCCGGAAGCGGATTACGAACGGCATGCCCCGGGCGAGCCGGGCCTCCACCTCGCGGAGGGGCAACCGGTCACAGCGGCGATCGTACTTGAACGCCTCGGCCCCCTTCGGCGATGCCTTGCGCTGGGCCTCGAGCTCTTCCTTGCTGCAGAAGCAGCGATACGCCTTGCCGTCGGCAAGCAGCCGCTCGGCGTCGGCGTGATGGCGCGCCACAGCCTCGCCCTGGAACACGGGACCTTCGTCCCAGGGCAAGCCGAGCCAGCTCAGGCCTTCGAGGATGACTTTGGTGTGCGCGTCGGTGCTTCGCTCCTGGTCGGTATCCTCGATCCGGAGAATGAAGACGCCGCCGGTCTTCTTCGCGTAGAGCCAGTTGAAGAGTGCCGTGCGGGCGCCGCCAACATGGAGATAGCCGGTGGGGGAAGGCGCAAAGCGGACGCGAATCATGAAGAGTGCAGTGAGTAGTGAGTAGTGAGTAGGGAGTAGTGAGTAGGGAGTAGGGAGTAGGGAGTAGGGAGTAGGGAGTGGAGTTGCCCCGATTTCGTGGACACGGCTTAGGC
>DASYPD010000212.1:0-7864 GCA_036007005.1 Gemmatimonadales bacterium | reverse complement strand
GCTGCTGCCAGAGCCCGATCACTCGAAAGGGTTTCCCGTGGATCTTGACGGTCTCGCCGAGGGCGTTTCGCTGCCCGAAGAGTCGGCGGGAGAGCTCGAGCTCGAGGACCGTGACCTCGGCCCCATTCAGCTCTCCCTGGGTGAAGAAGCGTCCTGCCGCGACCGTACCGCCCTTGATTTCCATATAGGCGTCGTCGGCGCCGAGCACCCAGACGCCCTGCGAGCGCTGATCCTGATACTCGATCCGCACGAAGGACTGCAGCCAGAGCCCCGCATGGCGGACGCTCGGCTCGCGCCGGATCGCATCCGCGTCCTCCGCGTCCACGATCGGGCGGATGCGGACTTCATACGGCAAGTTCTGCGGATTGAGCGGCGTCTGGGAGAAGAAGCGCATGACGTAGAACGCGTTCGGCGTGGCGGCATTGAGCGCGTTGAAGACCTGGGTGCGCACCCCATCGACGATCGAGGCCATCAGCATCACCGTCGCGACGCCGATGACGACCCCGAGGATGGTGAGGAACGAGCGCAGCTTGTTGGAGCGCAGGTTCTCCAGTGCCACCGCCACGCCCTCCGCCAGATTCCAGAAGAGCATCCCGCTACTCCTGGCGGAGCGCGGTGATCGGGTCGAGCCGGGCGGCGCGGCTGGCCGGGTAAACCCCGAAGAGGATGCCGGTGCCGGCGCCCAGCAGCAGCGCCACGCCGACCGACCAGGCAGTAACCCGCGCCGGCAGCGGGCTGATGGAGGAAATCAGCAAGGCGAGCAGCGCCCCGCCCAGGATTCCCACCAGCCCGCCGAGGCTGGAGAGCAGCACGGCCTCGACGAGAAACTGCCGGCGAATGTCGCGCTGGCGCGCGCCGAGCGACTTGCGAATCCCGATCTCCCGGGTCCGCTCGTTCACCGACATGAGCATGATGTTCATGATCACGATGCCACCGACCACAATCCCGATGCACACCACCGCCGGGATGATCGTGAACAGCACGCCGGTCAAATTGGTCCAGAAGGCCACCAGGGCGTCGGCCTTGTCGAGGGAAAAATCGTCCGCGACGGCGGGATGCAGCCGATGCGCCAGCCGCATCGACTCCTCGGCCCGCGCCATCGCCTCCGGAAACCGCCCGCCGGGGCGAAGCTTGATCGAAATGGTGGTGGTGAGTCGCCGGCCGTAGATCGCCTCGAAGGTGGTGATTGGGAGCAGGGCAAAACCGTCGAACGACTGTCCCAGGACCCGGCCTTTCTTGCCGATTACTCCCTTGATCTCCATTTCCTTGCCGCCGATCCGGATCCGCTTGCCGACCGCGAACGCCGCGCCGTCGAAGAGCTTGTCGGCGACTTCGCTTCCCACGACCGCGACCTGGCGCCGTTCGTCCAGCTCGGGCTGGGTGAGCGGCTCTCCGGCGGCGAAGCGATAGTCCTGCACGACCTGATACTCGGGTGATACGCCGAATACCGTGACGCTGCCGATGGTGCGATTGCGGTAGGTGATATCGGCGGTCGGGGGGGGCCAGCCCGATTGCAACGACACGGCTTCCGCGTCGGGAAAGGCGCGCCGGACCAGCGCGGCGTCTTCCTTGCTGATGATCGGCCGCTTGGCGATTTCGCGCATCATCGAATCGTCCAGAAACCCCACGGAGAGCGGAGTGCGCCGCACCTGGAAGGTGTTGGTGCCGATCATCGCGCTGCGGAGATTGTCGCGGACGTAGGAGTTCATGCCCTGGATTATCGCGACGACCGCGACCAGGAATCCGACCGAGACAATGATGCCGAGCAGGGTGAAAAAGGAGCGGAGTTTGCTCGTCCGGATGGTGGCGAGGGCTAGGAACAACGCCTCGGCAAAGGGCATTCTTAAAGGTAAGCGGTGAGCGGTGAGCGGTAAGCGGGAGATGGAGTGACTGGGAAGGGTGGAGTGGCCCGCTCACCGCTCACCGCGAGCCGCTCACCTACTCGTACCGTAGCGCTTCCACGGGATCGAGGCGACTTGCTTTGGTGGCCGGATACATCCCGAAAAACACCCCGGTGACGGCGGACGCGATCACAGCGGTCACCACCGACCAGAGCGGTACCGCGGCGGGCACCGGGGTCCAGGAGCCGATGGCCCAAGCGATCAGGGCGCCGAGGATCATCCCGACGGTGCCGCCGAGCAGAGTGAGCGAGGCCGCTTCGACCAGGAACTGAAAGAGGATTTCCCGCCGGGTGGCGCCGAGCGCTTTGCGTACCCCGATCTCGCGGGTACGCTCGGTAACCGAGATCATCATGATCGCGACGACGCCGACGCCACCCACCAGCAAGCCCACGCTCGAGAGAGCCAGCATCACCAGAAAGAATCCGCTGGTGACGCTGTTGAACGTCTCCAGCAGCTTGTCCTGCGTCACCACCGAGAAATTGTTCTCCTGCGCCGGCTTGAGCCCGCGTTTGGTGCGGAGCCCCGCGATGACCTCGTCCTGCGCCTGGGTCACGGTCGCCGAATCGGTCGGCATCACCACGATGCCCATCCAGCCCTTGAACCAGTCCGCGACCTTCACGAATGCCGTATGGGGGATCATGACGAGGGGAGTCGAGGCTCCCCCGAAGAGGCTTTGCGCCTCGCTGTACATTCCCACCACCATGAACGGCATGCCGAACACCTTGATCCGCTTGCCGATCGGATCGAGTCCGGCGAAGAGCGAAGTGGCGGTCTTCTCGTTGATCACCGCGACGTCTTCGCCCGCGGCAAACTCGACTTCGGTCCAGTTGCGGCCCGCCGAGATGGTGCCCCCGGAAACCCGCGGCCAGTTGGTACTGTAGCCGATCACGTTGACGCTGGAGAGCTTGGTGGCTTCATAGCTGACCGGCCCGCTGGTTTCCTCGCGGTATCCCACGTCCTTCACCGAGGGCATCGTCGCCAGCACGCGCGCTTCCTCCACGGTGAGCGGCGGATTGCGCCGCCAAGGCTGCTCTTCCGAACCGTCGTTGATTTCGATTCCTCCCCGGAAGAATCGGAAGACGAAGAAGGTTTTGGGCCCCAGCGTTTCGAGCTGATGGGACACCGCGCGATTGATGCCGGTGATCATCGACGCCATCGCGATGACGACCATCACCCCGATCGCCACGCCGAGGATCGTGAGCGCGGCGCGGGTCTTGTTGGCGCGCACCGAATCGAGCGCCATCCCCATGCCTTCGAGGATCCGGGCCGGCGTGCCGCTCATTCCTGCCTCAAGGCTTCGATCGGATCGAGCCGTGCCGCACGGGTCGCGGGGTAGACTCCCGCGGTCATGCCCACCACGACGCCGAGCAGCACGCCGACCCCGACGGACCAGGGCGCGATCGCGGCGGGCAAGGGCGTAAGGGCCCGGACCAGAAACGCGAGCCCGATGCCGCAGGCGATGCCGATCGCGGCGCCCACGGTAGAGAGCGTCGCGGCTTCCACGACGAACTGCGCCAGGATATCGCGACGCTTAGCGCCGAGTGCCTTGCGGATCCCGATCTCGCGGGTGCGCTCCGCCACCGCCATCAGCATGATGTTCATGATCACGATGCCACCCACCACCAGCGAAATCGACACCAGGGCGGGCAGGGCGGTGAAGAGGATCGCGGAGATCTTCTTCCAGCCCGAGAGCGCCCCCTCGGCCGTCTGCATCGCGAAATTGTCGGGCTGCCCGGGCTTGAGCCGGCGCTGAATCCGCATCAGCTCCTCGACCTGGGTGAGCGCCACCTGCATGGAGGCGACGTCGGCGGTGCGGACGTGCAATTCGTCCATGAAGCCGAGCCGGCAGGCATAGCGATGGACCGGCGCATCGAACGGCACCACGACGAACTTGTCGAGCGAGAAGCCGAACAAGGTTCCCTGCTTGCTGACCCGGCCGACGATGCGGTAGGGAATCCCTTCGATGCTGATGCTCTTGCCGAGCGGATCGACGCCTTTGAACAGCTTGTCGCCCACTTCCCAGCCGATGACCGCCACGGCTTCGCCGAGCCGGGCTTCCTGCGGGGTAAAGGCGCGGCCGACCTCGATCTCGAGGTTCTTGATCTGGAACATCGGGGCATCGGCGGTCCAGACATCGACGCCCTTGGCGGTCTTGCCATTCCAGCTCGCCGGCATATTGGTGCTGCAGTAGCGGGAGAAGATCGCCGGCGTCTGGAGCCGCGTCTCGATGTAGCTCGCTTCGGAGTAGTTGATCCGTGGCCGCCGCTGGTATTCGCGCCACTGCTCCTGCGAGACGTTGCCCATTTCGAAGTTGGGCATCCGGCGGAGCTGGAAGGTGTTGAGTCCGACCAGTCTGTTGGCGAACTTGTCCTCCATGTACACGTTCATGCCCTGCACGATCGAGACGACGGCGATCAGGAAGGTGACCCCGATCAGCACCCCGAGGAGCGAGAAGAAGCTCTTGAGCTTCTGGGTGCGGAGGGTCTCCAACGCCTCGCCGATCGCGTCGCGGATCTGCATCTCAGGCCGCCGAGCGCCGATTGGGGGTATCGCTGGCGACCCGGCCGTCCCGGAGCAGCACGACGCGCGCCGCATGGGCCGCGATGTCGGCCTCGTGCGTCACCATGATCACGGTCTGCCCCTGCGCGTGCAGCGACTCGAAGACCCGCATGATCTCCTCGCTGGTGGCGCTATCGAGATTGCCGGTGGGCTCGTCGGCAAGCAGAATGGCGGGCTCATTGACCAGCGCGCGGGCGATGGCGACTCGCTGCCGCTGACCGCCGGAAAGCTCGTTGGGGCGATGGTCCATCCGGTCGCCGAGGCCGACCCGCTGCAGCGCGGTTTCGGCGCGCCGGCGGCGCTGTCGTGCCGGGACGCCGGCATACACGAGCGGGAGCTCCACGTTGGCGAGCGCGTTCGCCCGCGGCAGCAGGTTGAAGGTCTGGAAGACGAAGCCGATCTCGCGGTTGCGCACGCGAGCGAGCGCATCGTCCGGCATCCGGGACACTTCCTGTCCGTTGAGCCAGTACTCGCCGGAGGAGGGCGTGTCGAGACAGCCGATCAGGTTCATCAGAGTGGACTTGCCGGAGCCCGACGGTCCCATGATCGCGACGTATTCGTTGCGGCGGATTTCCAGTGTAACGCCGCGCAGAGCGTGCACGGTTTCCGCGCCCATGACATAGGCGCGGCTGAGCTCCCGAATCTGGATGACGAGATCACTCATGGCGCGGGCTTCGCGCCCGGGGTGCCCTTCAGGTCCCTGGCCTGCCGCACCCGAGTGCTGTCCTTCAGATCACGCACCGCCTGATAGGGTCCCGCGACCACCGTATCGCCGGCCTGGAGACCGCTCAGCACCTCGAAATATTCGTCGCCCGCGATGCCGACCTTCACCGGCACGAACCCGGCGAGGCCGTTGTGCACGACGAAGACTCCCTCGCGCTCCTTCTTCTTGCGCTCGGCCGCGGTGGGAGTGCTCGTCCCGATGGGCGTTCCTGCCGGAGCTTTCGTCTCGTTGGGCACATCCTCGTGCTCCCGCACGGTGAGCGCGATGATGGGGATCGAGAGCACCCGCTTCCGCGTGTCGGTCACGATCCGCGCGGTGGCGGAAAGATCGGGGCGGATACCGGCGGGCGGCTGGGCGAGAGTGACCTCGACATCGAAGTCGACCGCCCGATCGGTGGAGCTGCCGCTCGCCGCGCCGGTCTGACCGAGCTTGGCGCTGTTGCTGATCTTGGTAACCCGGCCGGCGAAAGCGGTGTCAGGGAAAGCGTCGATGGTGACCGCGACGGAATCGCCGAGGTGCAGCCGCACGACATCCGTCTCGTCGACCTGCACCTTCGCCAGCACGACACTGAGATCGGCGATCGTCATGAGCAGGCCCGTCTCGCGCGAGAAGGTGCCTGGCACGGCCACTTCGCCGACCTCCACAGCGAGGCGCACCACCCGCCCTGAAATCGGCGCGACCAGGCGGCTCTTGGCGAGGTTGCTGCGGGCTTCTGCCAGCGCGGCGCGCGCCTGATCGACGCCCGCCTTGGCGGAGCTGTAGGTCGCCTCGGCCACCTCGTAGGCCTGAATGGCTTGCTCCACGACTTCCCGCGCGATCAGCTCTGCGTTGGTCGTTTGAATGCTCACCGAGCGATCGCGGCTGCGCTTGGCTTGGTCGCGGTTGGTGCGCGCCTGGGTGAGCGCGGCCTCCGCCGAGGCGACCTGGCCCTGGAGCCGGCTCTCGACCGAGAGGTACTGCGAGGGATCGATCTGGAGCAGGAACTGGCCCTTCTTGACCAGGTCGCCCTCCTTGACTCCGATCTCGGTGATCCGGCCCGTGATGTCGGCGCTGATATCCACCTTGGTTTCCGCCTGGATCTTGCCGCTCGCGGTGACGGCCGCCACCAGATCGCGCGTGCCCACCGGCTCCAGCCTCACCTCGGTGGCGCGGTTGCCTTTCTTGGCCGCGCTCAGGGCGACGAAGCCACCAACGACAACGACCAGGATGGTGAGGCCCAGCGTCCATTTGGCCCGACGTGACATGACGTCCTCTCGACTAGCGCAGTGGGCGGCCGACCGCGAGCTCGAGCAGCGCGATGGCCTTGTGGTATTCGTAAACCGCGTTCACATAGTCACCCTCGGCGCGGGTCACCGCGTTCTGGGCGTCCGAAACTTCCAGCGAAGAGCCGCTGCCGAGCCGATAGCGATCCTGCGCGAGCCGAATCTGCTCGCGTGCCGCGATGCGGCTCTGCTCCTGGACCTGGATGGCGCGATAGGCATTCAGCACGCCGAGGTACTTGCCGGCGACGTCGGTTTCGACCAGCAGCTGCCGGGCGCGCACACTCTCTTGCATATCCTGCTGCGCCGCCCGCGCCTGGGCGACCTGCAGGTTGCGGGAAAAGCTGTCGAAAATCGGCAGGGAGATCCTGAGAAAGGCCTGGAACGGCTGCCGGGTAAAGGAGAAGGGGAAGACGTTGTTGTTCTGCAGCAGGGTGCTTTGAAAACCCGGCTCCAGCGCATCACCCGTGGAGTTCAGGTTGGCGAAGGTGTTGCAGTCGGCGATGATGCCTCCGTTGGGATAACCCGCGACGCCGCCCCCCGGCAGACTGCTGATGAGCGCGTTCTGAAAGCGGCAGTTTTCCGCGGCGCTCTGGGCTCCTGACAGCCGCTGATTCAAGAACAGTTGGGTGTTGGTGAATTCCTGGGTGAACGCCGAGAGGGAGGCGGAGGCGCTCACGCTGGGAAGAAAACGCGACTTCGCGGCACGCACGCCCCACCCCGACGCGGTTTCGCGCGCGCGCAGGGCCTTGAGCGAAGGATTCTCCTCGCGCGCCAGAGACAGTAGCTGCTTTTCATCGTATTGCGGCTCGGTGACTGGGAACGAATCCGTCAGCGCTACCGCCTCGGGCAATGCCGGGACCGAGACGCCCATGCGGCGAAACAACTCGAGCTTGGCCTCGTTCTCGGCCTGCTGCGCGCGCAGCAGGGCCACGTCGGACTGACCCTTCAGGACCTCAGCCTGCCGCACGTCGAGCATCGTGGACTGGCCGACCTGGTACTTGGCGCGGGCCAGCGCCAGGAAGTCCGCATTACGCTGCACCTGCTGGCGCGCCACTTCGGTCTGGGCGGCCGCCTGCAGGGCGGTGAGATACTGGAAGGTGATGTCACTGCGAAGTACTTCGGCCGCGTTGGCGATGTCGGCATCGACCGCGTGCTGATTGGCCTTCTGGGTGCCCGTATTGGTGAGCACGTCTCCCGAGAAGCGCCAATTGAGGGAAAGCGAGTAGCTGGAGCTCAGCGCCGGCGAGGACTGATTGAAGGTGGATCCGCCGAAGGTCGACGTGCCCGCGCCCGTATAACCCATGCCCCCACTGGCGTCGAGGGTGGGAAGCAAGGCGGCGTAGGCATTGCGCACGCTCCACCCTGCCGCGCCGGCGTCGTTGAGGACCTGCCGATAGGTGGGGCTGTTCTGGCGTGCC
>DASYPD010000211.1:0-2995 GCA_036007005.1 Gemmatimonadales bacterium | reverse complement strand
GCGCGTAGTAGATCAGCTTGCTGCCGCAGCGCCAGCAGTGCGGGTAGTCGTGCAGGTATGACTCGGTGCGCAGGACGCGTCCCGCGGACTTGAGGCGGCGGATGATGAGCTCGATCGTTTCATCGGCAGTGACCAGCTTGCCCTCGAGCTCGGGCCAGGACGTTCCGCTGAAGGTCCCGTCAGCTGCCACCGGGCGAACCAGGCCGAGACCGTATTGCTGACCCAGCGCGAAATCGTCGGCACCAAACGCCGGGGTCAGGTGCACGAGACCGGAGCCTTCGTCGGCCGAGACGAAGTCGCCCGTGACGACAACCTCACGCAGTTTGTCGGCGGGAAGCTCGACGACTTCGAGCGGGCGGCGGTAGCGGAGCCCGGCAAGCGCCGCGCCTCGCAGCGGTACCCCGATCCGCGCGAGCTCCTTGGTTCCCAGGATCTCGGCGAGCTTAGTCGCGCGGGAGACTGCCATGATGAAGCTTCTGCCCGGCAGGGCGGGGTCGCCGTACACCCCATACTCGAGCTCCGGATGCACCGCGACCGCGACGTTCGACGGCAGAGTCCAGGGCGCCGTCGTCCAAATCACGAGCTCACGTCCACTATCATCGGCGAGTGGAAACGTGACATAGATCGACTTGTCCTGGATCGGCTCGTAGCCCTGCGCCAGCTCGTGGCTCGAGAGAACAGTGCCGCAGCGCGGGCAGTAGGGGAGCACCCGATGGCCCTGCACCAGAAGTCCCTTGGCGTGAAGCTGCCCAAGCAGCCACCAGACCGATTCGATGTACTCCGGGGTGCAGGTGATATAGGGATGCGCGTAGTCGAGCCAGTAGCCGATCCGGTCGGAGAGCTCCTCCCAGTCCTTGGAATAGGTGAAGACGCTTTCCCGGCAGAGTCGGTTGAACTCCGTCACGCCGAAGGCCTCAATCTCCTTCTTGCCGGTCAAGCCCAGTTTTTTCTCGACCTCGATCTCGACCGGGAGTCCGTGAGTATCCCACCCCGCGATGCGGGTTACTGAACGGCCCTGCATGACCCGGAAGCGGCAGAAGAGATCCTTGATGGTCCGGGAGAAGACGTGGTGAATACCGGGCCGCCCATTGGCGGTGGGGGGACCTTCGAAGAAAACGAACGCTGGCCCGTTCCGTCGGGCCTCCTGCACGCGGCCGAACAAAGCCTCGGACTTCCAGCGCGCCAACACCTCGCGCTCGAGGGCGTCGGCACCCTGCTCAGGCCACACGGGATACGCGACGCCGGCGTGGGTCATCAGGCCTGACGGCGGAGCTCCCGCTCGGTTTCCCCGGACTCGGCCGCGGAGCTCTCAGCGGCGAGCGCCGCGACTTCGGAAAGCTCGCGCTCGAGCAACTGGCGAAAGCTGGCGAGATAGCCCTGAAACTGTCGCCGGGCCAGCTCGTTGCCTTGCGCCAGGCGCTGGGATTCCGCTCGCGCATGCTGCAGCAGGCGCTCGGCCTCCATATGCGCTTCGAGCAACACCCGCTCGGCCTGAGTCTCGGCCTCGCGGAGCGAGACCTCGCGCTCCCGATCCATCTGGACCTGGGCCTCGTTGCGGAGCTGCTGGGCCGCGACGAGAGCATCGTTCATGGCCCGCTCGCGGTCGCGGTAGGACTTGAGCTGCTCGCTCATTCCCTTGACTCGCTCGTCGAGCTGCACGCGGTCGCGCACCAGCCGGTCGATCTCTTCCGCCATCCGCTGCTTGAACTCATCGACCTGGGAGATGTCGTAGCCCCGGAGGGCGCGCTGAAACTCCTGCGCCCGAACGTCGTGCGAGGTGAGATGGAACGCGTCATCGGTCATCGTGGGCGTTCTCCGAACAGCAGGGTTCCCAGTCGCACCAGTGTCGCTCCTTCTTCGACTGCAACGGCGAAGTCCGCCGACATCCCCATCGAGAGCTCGGGGAGCGCGTAGCCACCCGCCTGCATGCGGTCGCGCAGGGAGCGCAGCAGGCCGAAGGCGACGCGCTGCACTCGCTCCTCGGGACTTTCCGCCGCTAGCGTCATCAGTCCGCGAAGCTCGAGCCGGGGGAGCGCGCCAATCGTCGCCAGCAACTCCGGCAAGGCGTCGGGCGCGACGCCACCTTTCTGCGGCTCGCCCGAGCAATTCACCTCGACGAGGATTGGCTGGCGGCTCCCCTCCGGGGTCCGCCGCGCGAGCTCGCCAGCCAGCTCGGCGCGATCAACCGAATGAATCAGCGCGAAGCGCCCCACCGCTTGGCGCGCTTTGTTGCGCTGCAGCGAGCCGATCAGGTGCCAGCGCGCTGCGACGCCCGCGAGCTGCTCCTGCTTGGCGAGCGCTTCCTGCACCCGGTTTTCGCCGACATCCTCGAGTCCGGCGGCCAACGCCGCTCGCACCGCCTCGGGTCCGTGCGATTTGGTGACGGCGACGATCAGGACTGGATGGGTCCAACCGGCCAGCGCCTGATGATGCCGGATCCGGTCGCGGACCTCGGTGAGGCGTCCCGCGAGGGCCGGGAAAGTCATAACCTTCAAATTTAAGCGGAGTTAGGGCCAGAAGGGAGCCGGGGAGCCAGGGTCCGCAAAGCGAAGCGGCAGGATAAAGGCGCGAGACCCTACCCTGCCGCCCAGCCGACCGTTGGAGTTAGGGAACCAGTATCTGCTTGGTGATGGAGGAGGTTAGCCCGCCACCATCGGTGACGGTGAGTGTCACGTTGTAGGTCCCGGAAGCGGGATAGCTCTCCCGGAAACTGGGGAGGTTGATGGTGTAGACCTTTCCGCCTCCCATGTTCAGCGTCCAGACCCAGGACACGATTCCCACATCGTCGGTGGAGCTGGTGCCGTCGAAGGCAATCTGATGCAGCTTCAGGCCGGTTGGTGCCCAAGTGAAATTCGCGACCGGTGGCTGGTTGGCAGGCACCGGCGCGGTGACGGCGATGCTGAGTGACGCCGTCCCCGTGGCGCCGTCGGAGTCGGTGGCGGTCAGCGTGATGGTATGGGTGCCGACCGAGAGATTGGTCATCGCGAAGGAGCTG
>DASYPD010000210.1:0-4022 GCA_036007005.1 Gemmatimonadales bacterium | reverse complement strand
GTGGGGACTCGGTTCGCCGACTAGCCGATAGGACGCCTGTTTACTGTCGACATTCGCCGCGCATGTATTCCCGTTGACCGTTGATCGTTCACGCGGTTTGACTCGAACCCCATCCCGCAACTAGAATTCCGCAAATGCTTTACAATCTTCTCCTTGTCCTCTTGATCATCGACGGCCTGATCCTCGCCGTCGCCGTGCTGCTGCAGGCAGGGCAGGGTGGTGGCCTCGCCTCCATGGGCGGCGGCACCACCGATATGGTGCTCGGCGGCCGCCAGGCGGTCACCATCCTCCACAAGGCGAGCTGGGTGACCGGCGCCCTCTTCATGTTCCTCGCCGTCCTGCTCTCCATCGTCGGCTCGCAGACCAGGGCCAGCGAATCCGCAGTGCAGCGCCAGCTCCGGCAGCAGCAGGCGCCGCTTCAGCCGGTGCCGAACGCGCCGCTGCAGACGGTGCCGCCCGCCGCCCCGCCCGCCGGGACGGCGAAACCTCCGGTACCGCCGGCCCCACCGCCAGCCGCTCCGGTCAAGCAGCCGTGACCGCCGAGGTCGAGCGGGGCGCTCCGATCACCGGACGTCCCGCTTTCGTATTACTGGAGGACGGCAGCTGGTTCGCAGGGACGCTGCGCCGGCCGAGCGAACCCGCCGTCGGCGAAGTGGTCTTCACCACCAATCTCACCGGCTACCAGGAAACCTTCACCGATCCGAGTTATCTCGGCCAGATCGTGGTGATGACCGCTCCCATGATCGGGAATTACGGGATCAACACCACCGACCTCGAGTCCGAGCGCCCGCAGATCAGCGGCGTGGTGGTGCGCGAGCTGTCGCGCAGCGCCTCGAGTTGGCGCGCCACCGGCGGGCTGCCCGAATGGCTCGACCAGGCGGGGATTCCGATCATCGAAGGAGTCGACACCAGGCGCCTAACCCGCCACATCCGCTCTCGCGGCGCCATGCGGGGCATGATCGCCGAAGGAGAGTCGCCGACTCCGTCGCTGCTCGATCGGCTGCTCGCCTCGCCCTCCATGGCAGGGCTTGATCTCGCAACCCAGGCCTCCACCGATCACGTCTGGAGCGAAGGGGATCGCGGACCCCACGTGGTGGCTTACGATTTCGGCATGAAGCGGAACATCGTGCGCATGCTGTCCGCTCACGGTTGCCGCGTGACGGTGGTGCCAAGCCAGACGAGCGCGGCAGAGGTACGAGCCCTCGAGCCGGATGGACTCTTCCTCTCCAATGGCCCCGGCGATCCGGCAGCGCTGGAACAGGCGATCGGCAACATTCGCGAGCTGGCTTCCAGCGGCCTGCCCACTTTCGGGATCTGCCTCGGCCACCAGTTGCTCGGGCTCGCCTTCGGGGGCCGGACGGTCAAGCTCCCTTATGGACATCGGGGCGGGAATCATCCGGTTCGCGATCTCAACACCGGCCGCGTGCTGATCACCTCCCAGAATCACGGATTCTCGGTGGAGGGGACGCCGGAAGGGATCCCCGGAGCCCCGGATCTCGAGGTCACCCACCTCAATCTCAACGACGGAACGGTGGAAGGCCTTCGCCATAAAGCACTTCCGGTTTTCGCGGTGCAGTACCACCCCGAAGCGTCTCCGGGACCGCACGACGCGCACCCTCATTTCGCGGAATTCCTGGAGCTGATGGCTTCCGGAATCGGCTCCAAGCACGCAACCTCTTGACAGACAAGGGTTAAGCTCCTACTATCGGCGTAAGAGCGGCCCTCCCGCCAGGGAGCTGGCCAGTCCCGCTGACCCGAATGGGGGGCGCATGACCAAGGCCGACCTCGTCGAGCAGGTAACCGCCGCGATGGCCCGCACTTCGGGGCCGCTGATCTCCAAAAAAGACTGTGCGCGAGTGGTGGATTCGTTTCTCGATGCCATCAAGAGCGCGCTGAAAGAGCAGCACAACATCGAAGTCCGGGGCTTCGGCACCTTCAAGATCCGCCGGCGCAAGACCCGCATGGCGCGCAATCCGAGGACGGGTGAGCCGGTGGAAGTGGCGGCGAGACCGGTTCCGGTTTTCAAGCCCAGCAAGGAGTTGCGGGCGCTGGTGGCGGATGAGCCGCATGAGGGTCTCGACGACGACATGGCGGATGGCGAGAGCGGCTGAACCTGGCTGACTCTGCAACTCCCGGGCGCCCGCGCAGGGCGCCCGGCTTATTTTGAGGGATCATGAATTCGATGCTCACGGTCCGCCTCTTCGCGCGCTACGCCGAGCTGCTCGGCGCGCCCGAAGTGAGAGTTTCGGCGGAAGGCATTGCGACAGTAGGTGATCTCCTCGCCCGGCTGCGCAGCTTTCCCGGTGCCGGAGCCATCGGCCCCGGAACGCTTGTCGCGGTCAATCTTCGCCAGGCCCGTGCGGATGCTCCGGTCTCGCCGGAAGATGAGATCGCGTTGCTACCGCCGCTTGCGGGAGGATGAGGGTGACTTTTCTCTCGGGCAGTCCGATCGAATTGGGCACGCTGCTGGGCGAGGTTGCCGCACCCGGGCGCGGCGGCATCGCGAGCTTCGTCGGGCTGGTGCGCGATCATCACGGCGGCCGCAAGGTGAGTGCGCTCTCCTATAGCGCCTACGAGCCGATGGCTGAGGAGATCTGTGGGCAGATTGTCAGTGAGGCCGAGACCCGGTGGCCAGTGCGGGTGGCGCTGCGGCACCGGCTGGGAGACCTGGCGGTTGGAGAAGTGGCAGTAGCAGTAGCAGTGGGAGGGGATCACCGTGAGGAGGCCTTCGCCGCCTGCCGGTATGTGATTGAAGAGGTCAAACGGCGCGTCCCGATCTGGAAGCGGGAGACGTACGTGGATGGGACGGAGGAATGGGTAGATCCGGCAAACTCGGGAGTGGGGATTGGAGAGTGGGGAATGGGGGACGTCCGGTGAGCCTGCTTTCCCCCAATCCCCAACCCCCAATCCCCATCCCCGATCGGTTTGGCAGGCCGCTCGGCAGCCTGCGGCTTTCCGTCACCGACCGCTGCAACATGCGGTGTGGCTACTGCATGCCGGAGGAGAGCTACGTCTGGCTGCCGCGGGAATCGCTGCTCAGCTTCGAGGAGCTGGACCGGCTCGCGGGCATCTTCCTCTCACTCGGCGCGCGGAAGATCCGGCTGACTGGCGGCGAGCCGCTGCTGCGCCATGACCTGCCCACCCTGGTCGGCATGCTGGCGTCGCGTCCCGGGTTAGGCGACCTCGCCCTCACCACCAACGGCATTCTGCTGGGCATCCAAGCGCAGGCGCTTCGCGCGGCGGGACTCCGGCGCGTCACGGTGAGCCTGGACACGCTGCGGCCGGAGCGGATGCTGGCCTTCGCCCGCAGCGCGCGCCACTCCGATGTGCTGGCGGGGATCGCGGCGGCTCAAGCTGCCGGATTCGAGCGCGTCAAGCTCAACAGCGTGATCATCCGGGGCTTCAACGCGGACGAGGTGCTCGACCTGCTCGAGTATGCGCGGGCCCACGCGCTCGAGTTGCGCTACATCGAGTACATGGACGTGGGCGGAGCCACGCGCTGGCGCGGCGAAGAAGTAGTCAGCCGGGCGGAGCTGCTCGCTCTGATCGAAGGGCGCTACGGCCACCCCGAGCCGTTGCCCGATCCAGCGAGTCCCGCCGCGCCGGCGGAGCGCTTCCTCCTGCCGGATGGCACCGTGTTCGGAATCATCGCGTCGGTCAGCGCGCCCTTCTGCGCGAGCTGCGACCGGAGCCGGATCACTGCCGACGGCACCTGGTTCTCCTGTCTCTATGCCGAGCGAGGGATGGATCTGCGCGAGCCGCTGCGGCTGGGCGCATCGGACCGGGAGATCGCGGAGCTGATCGCGAGCACTTGGCGCCGGCGCGAGGATCGCGGCGCCGAGCAGCGGCTCGGCCTGCCGGGTCGCGGGGCGTTGTATCAGGTCGAGGGATTGCGGCAGGATCCCCGGCGGGAGATGCACACGAGGGGTGGGTAAGGGGGTAATGCTTCATATCGCTCTCATCGAACCCCGCATCCCCCCCAACACCGGCAACATCGCCCGGCTGTGCGCCGCCACGGATAC
>DASYPD010000209.1:0-5469 GCA_036007005.1 Gemmatimonadales bacterium | reverse complement strand
TCCGGCGCGGCCCCGCCACTGTAAGGGGCGCTCTAACCCCCGCTGCTCACGCCACTGGGAAACCGGGAAGGCGAGCGGGAGCCCCAAGCCAGGAGACCTCTGCGCTCGTGTCACCCGCGGTTCCCTCGGGGGAGGGTCAGGGTGTCCCGCTCGTTCTGCTGCTTCGCTGTTCTGTGCCTCGCCTGTCATCCGGCGCCGCGCTCCGTTCCCGGGGAGCTGATCGATGACACCGGTGCGCGCGTCGCGCTCCCGGCGAGTCCGCGCCGGGTCGTGTCGCTGATTCCCGCGACCACGGAGCTGCTCTTTGCGCTGGGCGCCGGCGAGCGGGTCGTCGGGCGCACCAGCTGGTGCGACTATCCCGCGGAGGCGGCGCGGGTCCCCGACCTCGGCAACGGCATCGATCCCAATCTCGAAGCGGTCCTCGGGGCCCGGCCCGATCTCGTCCTGCTCTACCGTTCGGGCGCCAATCGCGGCGCCGCGACGCGCTTGCGCAGCCTGGGCATCCCGACCCTCGAATTAGCCACCGATCGCATTGCCGACATCGACCGCATTGCCCGATTGCTCGGACGCGCGTTAGGATTGCAGCAGGCGGCGGACTCGCTCATCGCGCAGACCGACGCCGATCTCGCTGCGGTCTCCCGCCCGCCCGACCTCCTGTCCTCCCGTCCGTCCGTCTTTGTTCTCGTCTGGGACCGCCCCGCGATGACGCTCGGTCGGGGCAGCTTCCTCTCGGAAATCCTGGAGCGCGCCGGGGCGCGCAATGTCTTCGACGACCTGCCGAGCTCCTCGGCGCAAATCTCGATAGAGGCGGTGGCGGCGCGGGATCCCGACTACGTTCTGGTCTCCACCGCCGGCGAGCCCGCGATCGCGAGTCGGCCCGAATGGCGCGCCGTGCGCGCCGTGCGGGAGCGGCATTTTCTGCGGGTGCGGGGGAGCGAATTCAACCGGCCGAGCCCACGGGTCGGGCACGCGGTGCGTGAGCTCGCGGCCGCACTCGCCGCCGTCCGGTGAAGCTGTTCTTCTGGCTGCTCTGCTTGACGGGGCTGGCCTGCCTGATCGGACTCGCGGTCGGCGCCGTGGCGATTCCGCCCCGGGCGGTGCTGGCGGCGCTGCTCTCGCCCGACGCACCTAGCGCCGCCATCGTGCGGCAAATTCGGCTGCCCCGGCTGCTGCTCGCCTTTGTGGTCGGCGGGGGACTGGGTGTCTCGGGCGCCGCGCTGCAGGCGCTGGTGCGTAACCCACTGGCCGATCCTTACTTGCTCGGCATCTCGGGCGGGGCCGGGCTCGCCGCGGTGCTCGCGATGGCCCTCGGCGTGAGCGGGGCATGGGGCATTCCGCTGATCGCGTTTCTGGGCGGGTTAGGGGCGGTGGCCCTGGTGTACCGTCTGAGCACCGTCGCCGGCCGTCGGCTCGATCCGCGTGTGCTGCTGCTCGCCGGCGTCATCGTAAGCGGATTCACCGGCGCTCTCATGACCGCGGTGCTGACCCTTTCCACCGCCGAGCAGCTCCGCAATGCGTTTCTCTGGCTGGTCGGAGGGTTCTCGGGAGCCTCCTGGCGCACGCTGGCGATCTTCGTCGCGTACGCGCTGCTCCCCCTGGTCCTGCTCTTCGGGGCCGCCCGCGCCCTCGACCTGCTGTCGCTCGGGGAAGAGCCGGCCCAGTCGCTCGGGCTCGATGCCCCGCGCGCCCGGCGGCTGGTCTATCTCGCGACCTCGCTGCTCACGGCGGCGAGCGTGGCGGTGTGCGGCGTCGTGGGCTTCGTCGGCCTCGTCGCGCCGCATGCGCTGCGCGGCCTGCTCGGCCCGGGGCATCGCCGGCTGCTCCCTGCGGTGTTCATCGCGAGTGGAGGATTCCTGGTACTGGCCGACGCGCTGGCCCGCACGGTGGCGCGGCCCACGGAGCTTCCCGTCGGTGTGGTCACCGCGCTGGTGGGCGTCCCGCTCTTCGCGGTGCTGTTGCACCGCACGCTGCGATGAGCCTGCGCGCCCGGGGGATTTCGGTGCGCTATCCCGGCGCACCCCGAGAGGCGCTGATCGACACGGACCTCGCGCTCGAGCCCGGGGAGCTGCTGGCGGTCGTCGGCCCCAATGGCTGTGGAAAGACCACCTTGGTGCGGGCGTTGCTGGGTCTGCTGCCGCTGCAGCGCGGAGCGGTCACCCTCGATGGCCGGACGATCGCCGAGTGGAGCCCTCCGGAGCTGGCCCACGTGGTGGCCCTGCTGCCTCAGCGGGAAGAAACGCCCTTCTCCTGGCGGGTGGAGGAAATGGTGGGCTTCGGACGCTATGCGCGGCGCGGGCCCCTGAGCCCCTTGACCTCGGAGGACCACGCTGCGGTGCGGCGGGCACTCGAGCGCTGTGATGCCGGCGAGCTCACGGGTCGCCGCGTGGAGACTCTCTCGGGTGGCGAGTGGCAGCGCGTCCGCATCGCTCGTGCGCTGGCGCAGGAGCCGCGGATTCTGATGCTCGACGAGCCGACGGCGCAGCTCGATCTGGGCCACGAGATGGAGCTCTTCGAGCTGGTGCGCGGACTGGTCGCCGAAGGGCTCGGTGCGCTCGTGGTCACCCACCATCTCAGTCTCGCCGCCCGCTACGCGAGCCGCATGCTGTTGCTCGAGCAGGGCCGCGCGGTGGCAGCGGGGCCCCCCGCGGAAGTCATCCGGGCGGAACTGCTCTCCCGCGTCTTCCGCTGGCCCGTCTCGATCCTGCCACTCCCGGACGGCACCCCCCAGGTCATTCCCCTGCGGTCCCCCCCGGAGTCGCGCGATTATCCTTGAAGCATGCCCGGCAGCAAGCTGCGAGTGCTCGTATCGTTCCTGGTGACCGGGACGGTATTCGGATGCGCCGCGACGACTCCCTCTCCGGCCCCGCCGATAGAGACCCTCGTGGTCCTAAATGCCGGAGACGCGAGCCTCACCTGGGTGCAGCTGTCGGATTCCGGCCTCACCGGGACCATCCTCCTCGGCAGCATCGGGGGGACCCCGCAATTCCTCACGGCCCGGGGCAGCCAGATCCTCGTGACCACCGGGGTGGGCAATACTCTCGCTCGCCTCGGTCTCACCGCGGGACAGTCCCCACTGATCTATCGTTTTCCGGCGGGCGCCGGAACTGCGGGCACAGTCTTCGTGAACGACACGCTGGCCTATGTGGCGCATCCCTTCAGCGATCGCACGACCCGGATCAACTTCAAGACGGGTGATACCGCGAGCGTCGGCACGGGTCGCAGTCCCACGGCGCTGGCGTTTACCCGGGGTCGGGTCTTCGTGGCGAATGCCAATCTTGAGCCGGTGTGCAGCGGTCCAATGCCCTGCGTGCAGGGTCCCAGTTGGCTCACGGCCATCGATCCCGAGCGCAACGTGATGACCGACTCGATTCCTCTGACCGGTCCCGGTAACGCGGTCGCGATCGAGGTGAGCAACGATGGCCTGCTGTACGTGCTGAGTGCCGGAGCAGGTGGACCCGAGTCGGCCCGGGTGAGCATCGTGGATCCCATCCGGCGCGTGGAGGTCGGCAGCTTCTCGGGTTTCGGCACCCTGCCGACCAACTTGGCCTCGGACCATGGCGAGCGGCTCTTCGTGGTCTCGCCGCATAACGGGCTCATGGAATTCAATACCCGCACGCGCCGGGTCGTCCGCGGTGCCGAATCCGCGATTCCGTTGCAGTCGGGGATGGCCGTGGTGGTGGACGATGAAGGCCTGATCTATGTCATCGAGTCGGGCTCCTGCAGCGGGGACATCGGACGCATCCGGGTGTTCCGCCCCGACCTGATCGAAACACGCACGCTGCCGGCGGGACCGTGTGCGCTGCAGGCAGCGATCGTGAAGCTGCCCCGCTCCTCCTGAGCGAGGGGCCATGCCTCCCGTCGGGACGCCTGCCATTGTCCTCGTCACTATCCGCTATGGGGAGAGCAGCAAGATCGCGCGTCTGGCCACCCGCGAGCTCGGGGTGCAGAGTGCCATCGCGAAAGGCGCGCTACGGCCCAAAAGCAGGTTCGGCGCCGCGTTGCACCTGCTCAGTGAGGGCACCGCGACGTTGCATCTCGCGCGCAGTGGGGATCTGCACACGCTCACCCAGTTCGATCCGCAGCACCTCCGCGTCGGACTCGGGGAACGCCTGGACCGCTACGCCACCGCGTCGCTGCTCGCCGAGCTGATGTTGCGGCTCGCGCCGGCGAGCCGCCATCCGGAGAGCTACGATCTCTTCCGCGATGCGCTGGCGGTGCTCGAGGCTGCGCCGGCCGCCGCGGTCGAGCCCCTTGGCCTGCGCATGCTGTGGCGCCTGGTCGCGGTGCTCGGCTTTGCCCCTGCGCTCGAGCTCTGTGCCAGAGATGGAGCCGCCGTACCTCCTGACACAGCCGTCTGCTTCTCTCCCCAGGACGGAGGCGTGCTTTGCGTCCGCTGCGCCCGCGACACCGTCGGGGCCCAGCTCAAACCAGAGGACCGCGCCGACCTCGGCGCACTGGTCGCTGCCTCCGCCGAGCTGCCGCTGCTGGATGAACGCCACCTGGCAGCCCACCGGCGGCTGCTCGAGCGCTATGTGCGGCACCACCTCGCGGAGGGCGCTGCGCTTCCCGCGCTCGCTTTCTGGGCGGAGCGCGGCTGGATCGCAGCATGATCATCGGGACCGCGGGACACATCGATCACGGGAAGTCCGCGCTCGTCACCGCGCTCACCGGCCGGGCCATGGATCGCCTGGCCGAAGAAAAACGGCGCGGGATCACCATCGACCTGAACTTCGCGCCCCTCGAGCTCGAGGGACTTCCTCCCGCCGGCGTCGTCGATGTGCCGGGCCACGAGGATTTCGTGCGCACCATGGTGGCCGGCGCCTCCGGCATCGATCTCGTGCTGCTCGTAGTGGACGCGGCGCAGGGCCCGCAGCCACAGACCTGGGAGCATCTGGCCATCGTGGAACAGCTCGGCGTCCCCAAGGGGATTCCGGTTATCACCAAGGCGGATCTGGCCGACCCGGAGTGGCTCGAGCTCGTCGTGGCGGAAGTGATGGAACGCCTGGCGGTCTCGCCGGTTGAGTTCGAGCAGCCCGCGATTGTTTCGGCCGTCACGGGGCAGGGCATCCCGGAGCTTGCCGCCCGGCTGCGAGCGCTACGGGCAAGTCACCGGCGCGAACGCCCGGAGGATGGCTTCCGCATGCCGGTGGACCGTGCGTTCTCGATTGCCGGCGTCGGCACCGTCGTCACCGGCACTCCCTGGTCCGGAACTTTGCGGCCGGGCGACCCGGTGACGCTGCTTCCGGCGGGAATCACCGGGCGGGTTCGTTCGCTCGAGGCATACGGAAGTCCGGTCGGGGAGGCTCGCCCCGGCGCCCGCACCGCCGTGGGGATCGCGGGGATTGAGCGCGCGGCGCTCCATCGGGGAGAAACGTTGGTGGACCGCCGGCTCGCCTGGCGCGCAACCAGCGCGCTCGACGCGCTGCTCGAGTTGCTGCCCAGTGCTCCACCGCTTCGCCGCCAGCTTCG
>DASYPD010000208.1:0-3221 GCA_036007005.1 Gemmatimonadales bacterium | reverse complement strand
AGCGTCAGGTGCAGCCGATCGGGATGGCCATGGCCCCCGATCGCCGGCCCGCACTCGAGGCTGGCGTACGCATCGCCGTGGCGAAGGACCGCGAGTCCCTGGCTCTCGAGCAGCACGCTAGCCGGCTGCCACTCCGGCACGCTCTCGGACAGCGGCTGCAGGGGGGCGGCGGCGAGGGCCCACCAGGAAAGCTGGCTGCGAGAGTAACCCGCGGGAGCCTGTCGCCCGGCGTCGTGCAGCCAGGCATCGTAATGCTCCGGCGGGAACGCGGGCGGCGGGCTCGCGTAGAGGGCGCGCAGCCAGGCCTCGAGTTGCTCGTCTCCGCCGAGCCAGGCACGCCCGATCTCCCATAGCTCGAGGGAAGCCGGCTGGGCGAGTGACACGCCATAGCGCGCATCGCGGCGCGCCGGATAGGTGAAGTCCGGGAGGGCGGAGCAGCTGGGCCCCAGCAGCGCCGCGCGAAACTGGCTGCGCGGGTCGCTGTGCTCCAGCAGGTCGAATCCGAGGGCGCGCGCCCAGTGCATCCCCTGCATGAGGCCACGGAGCGCGAAGAGATGATAGTTCTCGCCCTCCCACCAGAGGCCATCGGCCCCAAAGCCATCGGCCAGATGGCCCACCAGTCCCGTGGGCGACTCTACCGCGCTTCTGGCCAGCTCCTCGTCGGCGAACCAGACGGCGATAGCGCTGAGCGCGGCGGCGTGCCAGGTCTGCCGGTTGGAGAGCCCCTCGTTGAAGTCGCCGATCAGGTTGGCGGCTTCCTCAGCGATCCGATTGATGCCCTCGTTGAGAGACTCGGAGAGCGCGCCGGCGCCGCGGAGCAGCACGGCAGCCGCCAGGTACGAGGTAAGCCAGAGCGATTCGAGGTAGGTGGAAAAGAAAAGGTGCGAGGGGCCTAACACGTTGTCGCGATTGGGAAGCTCGAAGTACAGCTCTGCATACGCGCTCAACAGCTCGAGCGCGCGGGCGCGGGCTCGCGCGTCGTCGGTGAGCACGGCCAGGAGGGCGAGCTCCGCGGCGCGCTCGGCGAGCCAGAGATGTTGGGCGCGGGCCCAGTTCTGGTGATGGCGCGGAGCGGAAAAGGACTCCCCGCAGCGGGGACAGCGATGCCGCTCGGGACTCCAGGGATCGAAGCCGAGCGTGGCCCCGTCGTTCGGACAGAAGCCGCCATCGCGCGAGAGCAGCGCCTTGACTCGCGGGACATGCGGCAGCGTCAAGAGCAGCGGCGCCGCCCGCGCCTGGAGCGTCTGGAGCAGCCGCGCGAGCTCCGGCTCGGTAGCCAGGGCGGTACGAAGGGTCTGCAGCTCCGCCGGACTCAGCATGCCGCGATTATAGTACGCGAGCCATGACAATTCCCAGTGTGCCGCCTGGCGAGGTCGCCCTCGAGGAGCAGCTGTCGCGGCCGGCGCCTGCGGTCGTCGAGGCAATGCGCGCGCTCGACGGCGATCTGCTGATCCTCGGCGCGGGCGGGAAAATGGGGCCGAGCCTAGCGCGGCTGGCGCAACGCGCGCTCGCGGCGGCGGGGTCCTCACGCCGGGTGATTGCGGTGGCGCGGTTTACGAACTCCAGTTTGCGGGCGACGCTGGAATGCAACGGGGTGGACACTCTGGAGTGCGATCTGTTCGACCGCGAGAAGCTCGCCCAGCTCCCCGAGGCGCCCAACGTGATCTACCTCGTGGGGCAGAAATTCGGCACGGCGGGGGACGCAGCGCGGACCTGGGCGGTGAATGCATTCCTGCCGGGCAGCGTGGCAGAGCGATTTGCCGGGGCGAAGATCGTGGCCTTCTCGACTGGGAACGTCTATCCTCTTTTCCCGCTTGACAGTGAGGGACCCTCCGAAACGGATCCGGTCGGCCCCGTGGGGGAGTACGCGCAATCGGCGCTCGCGCGGGAGCGGGTCTTCGAGTTCTTCTCCCGGCACCATTCCACCCCGATGGCGCTGTTGCGGCTCAATTACGCCATCGAGCCCCGCTATGGAGTGCTGCGGGATCTCGCGGACCGCGTCTGGTCGCGGCAGCCCGTGGAGCTCGCGATGGGAAGAGTGAACCTGATCTGGCAGCGGGACGCGAATGCCATAGCGCTCCGCGCGCTGGCGCACTGTGCGGTGCCGCCTTTGGTGCTGAACGTAACGGGACGCCCGGCGCACCCGGTGCGCTGGCTCGCGCAGCACTTCGGCACGCGGTGGAACCGGGAAGTTGAGTTTCGGGGCAGCGAGGCTCCCACGGCACTGCTCAGCGACGCCACGCGCATGGAGGAGTTGTTCGGCAGGCCGGAGGCCGCCATCGAGGAGATGCTCGAGCAGGTGGCAAAGTGGGTGGAGCGGGGCGGGTCTTCGTTCGGGAAGCCGACGCACTTCGAGGAACGCGAGGGAAGGTTTTGAGCTGGCGTGCCGCGCTCCGCCGAGGCGTGGTGATTCCCGCGCACCCGCTGGCGCTCACGGCGGGGCGGAAGCTGGATGAGCGACGGCAGCGGGCGCTAACGCGCTACTACCTCGCTGCGGGTGCCGGAGGCATCGCGGTCGGGGTGCATACTACGCAGTTCGCCATTCGCGATCCGCGGTTTGCGCTCTACCGGCCAGTGCTCGAACTGGCGGCGGAAACCGTGGCGGCCTGGGAGCAGGGGAGCCGGCGGCGCATCGTGCGCGTGGCGGGCGTCATCGGGCGGACGCGCCAGGCGGTGAGCGAAGCCCGACTCGCGCGCGAGCTCGGCTATGACGTGGCGCTACTGAGCCTGGGTGCCCTAACCCGCGCACCGGATCGCGAGCTGATCGCCCACGCGCGCGCCGTGGCCGCGGAGCTGCCGCTCATGGGGTTCTACCTGCAGCCGGCGGTGGGCGGGCGAAAACTCTCCTACGCCTTCTGGCGCCGCTTCGTGGAAATCGGGAACGTGGTCGGCATCAAGATCGCGCCCTTCAACCGCTACGACACCTGGGACGTGATCCGCGCGGTGGCCGACTCGGGACGGCAGCGCGAGATCGCGCTCTACACCGGCAACGACGATAGCATCGTGGCGGACCTGGTGACGCGCTATCCGGTCGGCAGCCATCGTCGAGCGAGCCAGATCCGGATGGTGGGTGGGCTGCTTGGGCATTGGGCGTTCTGGACGAGCAAAGCCGTCGCGCTGCTTGAGCGCTGCCACACGCTGGTGAAAAGCCGCCACCGGACCGGGCCGGAGATTCCAGCCGGGCTGTTGAGCCTGGGCGCCCAGATCACCGAGGCCAACGG
>DASYPD010000207.1:0-2211 GCA_036007005.1 Gemmatimonadales bacterium | reverse complement strand
GTTCATGCAGGGGCTCTGCCGTGATCCCGAGGATTCTGCGATCGTGGCCGCGATCGTGTCGCTGGCGCATGCCCTGAGGCTGACGGCGGTGGCCGAAGGCGTGGAGACCGCCGAGCAGCTCGAACAGCTACGCGCCCTCGGCTGCGATCTCGCCCAGGGGAACTACCTCGCTTCGGCCCGCCCACCGGAGGCTCTCGACTACGCGGTGGCGAGCGGGGTGTAGCCGGGATCGCTGACTGGGCCGTGAGTCCACGAGGAGTTCGCCTGCGGCCGCCTGGTAGCTCTGGCCCGACTCACTCCAGATTCGTCCAAGTCCGAAGTTGTTGCCGGATGGTACCGAAGACGAAGCTCGCGGACAGGCCCCCGCCGAAGCCGATCAGGCCGAATCTCCCGCCAAGTTGCAGCGCATCCGGGTTCAACGCCAATGCCAACGGGATCGATGCGCTCGTGGTGTTGCCGAACCGGCCTCCCGCGTCCAGCACCCGACCGCGAAACCCGCGCTCACGCCACATCTTGACGATCGAAGCATTGAGGGCGAGATTGGCTTCGTGCAGCGCGACCAGGTCGAGCTGGTCGAGGCGCCAGCTGGCCTTGGCCAGTGCGGCCTCGATGGCGGGACCGCCGATGAAAGGTACGAGGATCTTCCGCACCGCGGCGCCATCCATCGCGAGCCGATGCTTCCCGGCCTCGAGCTCCTGGGGGGTGGGGGAGGGCTGCCGCGATCCCCCGGCTGGCGTGAGAATGATCTCCGCCTGGCTGCCGTCGATCCAGTTCCAGAACTGCGACGGCGAGAACCAATCTTCGGCCTCGGGAACGGCGGTGCACAGCGTGGCGGTGCCCGCATCGCCAAGGACTGTGGCGAAGCTCCGGTCGCGCCAGTTGATCGCGGCGCTCATCCGGTCGGCTCCGATCAGCAGGACTCGCTGCGCCAGGCCCGCGCGGATCAGGGCATAGCAGAGCATCAGCGACGTCACCCAGCTGCTGCACGCCAGCGACACGTCGGCACCGATCCTCTCGCGTGGCACTGATCCTTGCCAGACCGGAATGCCCAGCTCATGCTGGAGAAGCGCGGCGTCCGGTGGACTGTAGAGGTAGGAGGGCGTGACGCTGCCCACCACGATCGCGTCGACGTCACGAGAGAGTTGGCCGGAGCGCTCGAAGAGCAGGCGGGCCGCTCGGGCCGCGAGGTCGATGGTCCCCATTCCTTCGTCGCAGAAGCGCCGCTCGCTGAACCCGATGAATCGCCGCACCCAGCGGTCGCTGGTCTGGAAGAGCTTGGCCTCTTCGGGGCCGAGTGAGCCGTTCCCAGCGGCGCGCATCCGGGCGCTCAAGCGCATCCGCTCGAGGCGAAGACGGGCGGCCACCCGGACGTTGCTCCACACCTGCTCCGGGGCATAAGCAGACACTCCATCCAGACGCATGCCGAAAGTACTCGAACCCAGGGGCACCAGCCTTTCCTCGCGGTCCAATGAGGGACCCGGTCCCGCACCGACGGAATGAATCAGACTCCGTACTATACGATCGGCAGAGTGTACCCAAAAAGCGAGCAGCGGCGCACGCGAGAAAACCTCTGCGGCGCCGCTGGGGTTTCGACGGTCTGAGGCGGGCGGGACGACACGGGGAAGACCGTGGAGGGAACCGACTGGAGAGACCGAGACGCCATGACCTGCTCCGATCGCGCCGCGGTCCCCTCAGCGGCTACTCTCAGCCAAACAGCTCGCGCCGCGCGCTTTCGGTGATCGCAACGACGGCGGGGTGCTTCAGCCGCCGCTCGCCCGAGAGGGCGTAGAAACGCTCCCGCACGTTATCCAGGTGCCCGACGACCGATACGCCGTACTGCTTGCGCACGCTCGACTCGATGACCGAAGGGGCGGCGAAGATGCCGCGTCCGGCCTGGCCAAAGACCTTGATGAGCGCGCTATCGTCGAACTCTCCCACGATGCGGGGCCGAATCCGCTGCTTCTCGAACCACTGCTCGACCGCATGCCGCATCGTGGCGGTCTCGCCCGGGAGCAGGAACGGAGCGCCGTCAAGAGCCCGTGGAAATCGCCGGCGGTATCGGGCTGCCAGCGCGGGCACCGCAAACAGCGTCACCCCACAATCACCGAGCAGATGGCCGAAGGCCCGCACGTTCACTCCCGGGCTGGCCCGCCTGTCGGTCAGTACCACGTCCAGCTCGTGCAGCGCAAGGGCAGCGAGGAGCCTCTCGGT
>DASYPD010000206.1:0-2702 GCA_036007005.1 Gemmatimonadales bacterium | reverse complement strand
GGCGCGCTCGAGCAAGTCGAGCTCTTCCACGTGGTCCGCATTCACGGAGTGAATCCCGTGGCGCGCTATCCACTCGGCTTCCTCGCTGGTGCGCCCGTTGCCATTCAGCACACGACGAGCGGCCGGAAACCCGGCCGCGCGGGCGAGCTCAAGCTCGCCAACCGAGCCGGCTTCGCCCCCCAGACCGAGGCCGCTGAGATGCTCCAGGATCGAGGGAAGCCCGTTCGCTTTGACCGCGAACGCCACCAGCGGGCGGAGCGCGGAAAAGGCTGCCTCGAAACGTCGTACCCGCCTCTCCAGCTCATCGAGGTCGTAGATATAACAGGCGTGTGCGTTCGGCTCCAAGCGGCGCAGAGCGCCGAGCACGGCATCCAGTGGCACCCCGCCGAGACTCAGGGCCTGAGAGGCGCTTGCCGGGGTCCTCACACGGTGCCTCGGATGTCGGCGCGGGCGCGAAGCAAATACTCGGCCTCCGCCCGGTCATCGGGAGTATTGAGATTGAAGAAATTATCGAGACCGTCTTCGAGCTCTGCCAGCTCGCGATCACTCAAGACGAGCGGCGAAATCGAGGCGACAGCGCGAACGACCGATCGCTCACCGGCGGCGAGGCGCTCCTTGAGCCCCTGGCAGGCAGCCGGCCCGTACGCCGCAACGAGAGGCTGAGGCACGCCTCCGGGCGCAGGCAGCACCACCGAGTGATCTCCGAGCCGATCGAGAAGCGCATTGAGCGCCGACGGACGGACGAGCGGGAAGTCCACGCCGAGCGCAATCGCACGATCATAGCGGTCGCTATCAAGCCCGGCCACGAGCCCAGCAAGGGGCCCTTCGGCTCCCGGTACGTCTTGGACGAGCATCCCCTTCGGCAACGGCAATCCGAGGAGGGGAGGCGCCGCCACGACGATGCGATCGCATAGTCCTTCCAGAGTGGCGATCGCGCGGTCGAGCAGCGAGAAAGCCCCCACACGCAGGAGAGCCTTGGGGCCGGAAAGACCCAGCCTGCGCCCGTGACCGCCAGCGACAATGACGCCCAGTGTGCGCACGGCTTTACCCCTGTGTATGCACGAGCTCAGTACCCCGCGCGCTTGTCGACAACGTTCAGCAAAGGCTCTCCCTTGACGAATCGGTCCAGGTTCCTGCGAAAGAGATCGAGGGCCCGCTCCCAGTACCGAGGCCCGGTCCCCGAAATATGGGGCGTAATGATCACCTGAGGCATCATCCAGAGTCGGCTTTGCGCGGGAAGCGGCTCACGCTCGAACACATCCAGGGCCGCACCCGCGATCTTTCCCGCCGACAATGCCTGGATCAGCGCCGACTCGTCCACCAATGATCCGCGCCCCAGATTGATGAGAACGGCGCTTGGCCGCATATGTTCGAGCTCGCTCGCACCGATCAAACCCCTGGTCTCGGTCGTGAGCGGAGCCGCGAGCACGAGCCAATCCGACTCCTCGATCAGTCTCGGCAGTGCATCCAGTCCCCACTGAACATCGGCCACCGCCGGGTCGTCTGCCGGGTGTTTGCGTACCGCGAGGACACGGAGCCCAAGGGATCGCGCGCGCACGGCGATGGCTCTGCCCACCGAACCAAGTCCGACGAGCCCGAGGGTCGTGCCCGCGAGCTGACCGAATGACTCGATTCCGCTCCACAGCTCGTCCTGAATCCAACGCCCCTCGCGCTGCGCATCGCGCGCCAGATGGAGCTTGCGGACAAACGCCAGCATCACGCCCAGGGTATGCTCGGCCATCGCATCGGCATGAAGCGTCCGCCCATTGGTCAAGACCACGGGACTCTCAACGAGCTCCGGAAAGAGCAAGGGCCCCACCCCCGCCGCCGTCACTTGGATCCAACGAAGTCGCGTTGCCCGGGCAAAGTTCGAGCGATTGACTGCCCAACCCAACACGACATCGGCCTCGGGCAGCAGGCCATCGGCCTCCTCCTGATCGCGCGGGACGCTGAATCGTACCGACGGGAAGTCGTGTCGCAGCGCGTCGACAAAGCGAGGCGGAAGCGTCCAGACGCTCTGCTGATGGCGGATGAATTCGAGGACATGAAACGAAGGCATCAATGGGCATGGTGCCACAGCCCGCTCTCCGGTGCGACCGAAAGGGCTGGGCGTTCGCGGACGTCAATCATGGCGGCTTAGCTTTGTCGATGCGGGCTCAGCTTTGTCCATGGGGGGCTTCACGGGGTCGTTAGTGCAAGTCCGTTTACGGTCGCTCGGCTTTGTCCAACGATTGTCTTGCGCAGTCAAGGGCCGGCCGGATAGTCTCCCCGGACTTTCCCTGGCCGATCTTGATCTCAGGAGGACTTCGTTCGCCGATGCGTGCGCGCTATGCGATGGGGCCGCTCCTGGTCGCGTTCCCTGCGACCTTGTTCCTCACGTCTCCGGCGCTGACGTCCCCCGTTTCGCCCGGACCATGGCTCCCCAATCCGGGTGAGTACTACACCGAGTTCCGCGCCGGCAGCTTCTCGGCCGATACGTACCACGACCCGACGGGAGGTCGTCAGAGCCTGGCCCGCGACAGCGTGGTGGCACAGCGCTCCCTCCTCTCTTATGTCGAACTCGGCTGGAAGAAGAGGTTGAGTTTCGTGTTGGGGGTGCCGCTGTTGAGCGTGACGCAGCGAAGTCATTCAGTGGCTCTTACTCAGACGGACACGGGGCTCTCCGATCTCCTGCTGGGCCTCCGTTTCAAAATCATGGAAGG
>DASYPD010000205.1:0-6516 GCA_036007005.1 Gemmatimonadales bacterium | reverse complement strand
CGAGCGGGACTATCAGTTCTGTACCGAGCTCGTCGTGCGCGGGCTGCCGCTGCCCGCGGCGAACGAAGTCCGCGCGGCGATGCATCAGTTCGGCGGCTCCGTCGTCGTCGCGCTCGTCGCCGATATCCTCAAGGTGCATGTGCACACCGATACGCCCGAGGCCGTCTTTACGTACGCCGGTCGTTGGGGCAATCTCACCTTTACGAAGGCCGATGACATGCGGGCCCAGCACCGGGCGCTTGCGCACCCGGACCGGCGCCCGGTTGCCGTCGTCACGGACACCTCCGCGGATCTGCCCGACGCGGTCCTGGACCGCCACCGCATCGCTCTGGTGCCGCTGCAGATCCTTTTTGGGGATGCGGTATATCAGGATCGCGTGGGGCTCAGGCCGGAAGAGTTCTATCGGCGGCTGCGCGCGGCGCAGGAGCTGCCGACCACGTCGCAGCCCACCCCCGCCGCCTTCGTGCGGGTGTTTCGCTCGGCGCTGCAAGAAGCCGACGCGGTCGTGGCCGTCTTGCTCGGCTCGGCGCTCTCGGGCACTTATCAGGCAGCCCAGGCCGCGATCAGGGCGGCGGGGCTTTCGCGTGTCACCTTGGTGGATAGCCGGGGGACCTCATTCTGTCTCGGGCTGCTGGCGTTGCGGGCCGCGGAACTGGCGGAATCGGGCTGGGGCGCGGAAGCGATAGGCAAAGAACTGGAGCGGGTCCGCGATCAATCAGGCCTGCTGCTGACGGTGGATACCTATCACAACCTGATTCGCTCGGGCCGGGTGTCGCGGGGCAAGGCCTGGCTGGCCGGCATGCTGGATGTGAAACCGATCCTGAGCCTCGATGCGACGGGCCGCGTGGTCCCGGTGGATCGGGTGCGCGGCGCGGAAGCGGTCCTCAACCGGATGCTGGCGCTGGTGGACCGGCAGCTCACCCCGCGTCCCAAAGCGGTGCGGTTCGGCGTCACCCATGTTGAAGCCCCGGAGGTAGCCGAGCGGGTTCGCACCGCGCTGCTCGCAGCCTACCGGCCGCGCGACTGTTTCGTCGCGCTGGCAACCGGAGTGCTAGGGACGCACCTCGGCGCGGGAGCCTGGGGGATTTGCTGGCAAGTGGAAGACAGGACACCAGAGGGGTCAGGGGTCAGAGGTCAGGGATCAGGGGTCAGGGAGCCCGCCGCGTGACGCGGCGACCGCCCCGAGCGTCACCGCTGGTGGACATGGTGTTGCGCGCCGCGGACGCTTTGAACGCGCGGGATATGATCGCCCTGGATTTGCGCGGCCTGAACGATGCGACGGACTGGTTTGTGATTGCCTCCGGGACCTCGGATGCCCACGTGCGCGGCATAGCCAATGCGGTGCTCCGCAAGCTCGAAGAGGCGGGAATGCGAGCCCATCACGTCGAAGGACTCCCGTCGGGTCGCTGGGTCTTGCTCGATTTCGTCGATGTCGTAGTACACTTGTTTCACCCTGAGGCGCGGGCCTTCTACCAGCTCGAGCGGCTATGGAACGACGCTCCGAGACTCGCGCCGGCGGTCGAAAGGAAGTCTTCATGATGCGCCGGTTTCTCGTCGCGGGTCTGCTGGCGGCGGTGCTGCCCGCGGCACTCGCCGCCCAGTACTTCGGCCGTAACAAGGTCCAGTACGGCCGCTTCGATTTCAAGATCATCCAGACTGAGCACTTCGACGTCTACTACTACCCGGTGGAGCGCGAAGCGGCGCTCGACATCGCGCGCATGGCGGAGCGATCGTACGCCCGGCTCTCCAGGGTGCTCAATCATCAGTTCGAGGAGCGCAAGCCGATCATCATGTACGCCTCGCAGTCCGATTTCCAGCAAACCAACACCTCGGGCGAGGAAATCGACGAGAGTACGGGCGGCTTCACCGACTTCATTCGCCACCGCAACATCTTCCCGCTGGACGGGTCGTACGAGGACAACCAGCACGTCCTCCAGCACGAAATGACCCACCAGTTCCAATTCGACATCTGGTCGCGCGGCAAAGTCGCGGGCGGAATGCAGGGCATCATCTCGGCCAATGCACCGCTCTGGTTCGGCGAAGGTATGGCGGAGTACTTCTCGCTCGGGCCGGTCGATCCCAACACCGCCATGTGGCTGCGCGACGCGGCGCTCGAGGGCAAGCTGCCGACGCCCGAAGACTTCTACCGCATCTTCCCCTACCGGTTCGGCCAGGCGCTCGTCGCGTACATCGGGCAGCGCTGGGGTGACGAGGCCATCGCCCAGATCACCAAGCTCGGCTCGAGCGGGGGGATCGAAGCCGCGCTGCCGCGCGTGCTCGGGCTCTCCTTCGAGCAACTGGTGGCGCAGTGGCACGACGCGGTCCAGAAGCAGTACCTGCCGGAGGTCGGCAATCGCACCAAAGCGCGCGCGGTGGCGCAGGCGGTGCTCACCGAGAAGAGCTCCGGCGGGGGCTGGCACCTGGCGCCCGCGCTCTCGCCGGACGGCTCGAAGATCGTCTACCTGAGCGAGCGCAACTTCTATTTCGTGGATCTCTGGCTGGCGGATGGGCACACCGGCAAGACCGACAAGCGCCTGCTCAAATCCACCTACAGCGGGAATTACGAGACCTTCCGTTTTATCACGTCTTCGGCGAGCTGGTCGCCTGACGGGAAGTTCCTCGCCATCGCAGCGAAGCACGCCGGCAAAGACGACATCGTCATCGTTGACGTGGCGCGCAACAAGCAGGTGCGCGCCATCCGGGTCCCCATCGCCGGAGTGACCAATCCGACCTGGAGTCCCGACGGCCAGAAGCTGGTCTTCAGCGGACTCGACGGCGGGATCTCGGATCTGTACATGGTGAACGCCGACGGCAGCGGCTTCCTGCGGCTCACCAACGACAAGGAAGCCGATCTGCATCCGGTCTGGTCGCCCGACGGCAAGACGATCGCCTTCTCCACCGACCGGGGTCCCGGCACCGACTTCAAGGCGCTGCGCTGGGCCCCTCAACGCATCGCCCTCTACGATGTCGCCACCCGCCGCATCGAGCTGCCCGCGGGGCTCGACGTGGGCCGCAACGTCGATCCGCAATGGTCGCCCGATGGCAAGGCGCTCGCCTTCGTGTCGGACCGCAATGGCGTCGCCAACATCTACAGCTACGAGCTCTCGAGCGGCGAGATCTATCAGCTCACCGATTTCTACACCGGCGTGCAGGGCATCACCCCGCTCTCCCCGGTGCTTTCCTGGGCGCACACCGCCGATCGGCTCGCCTTCGTGTACTTCGAGGCGGGCCGCTACGACGTCTACAGCATCGAGAACCCGCGTTCCCTCGAGAAGCAGCCCTGGAACCGGAGCCAGATCGCGCAGCGCACGCTGGCAGTGATCGCGCCCCCGAGTGACACGAGCCGCCCCGCCCGGGTCGCCGTCGCGCCACCGGCGGGGCCGCAGATCCTGAGCGGGGGTACTGTCTATCGGTTGCCGCGCGGTTTCCGGCGAGCCGACTCCCTGCCGCCCAGCGACACCACGCGCGGGAATGAGCCGGTTTCCATCGCGCGGATGCTCGACTCGATGGCGTTTACCCCGCCGGACACGAGCGAGTTCACCTTCAAGAACTACAAGGCCAAGCTCGAGCCGGAGTACGTGACCCGTCCGACGATCGGCTACACGCGCGACAGCTTCGGGCAGGGCGTGACGGGGTCCACCGCCATTGTGCTGGGAGACATGCTGGGCAATCAGCAGCTCGGCGTGGCGACCTCGCTCAACGGCCGCATCAACGAGACGTTTTTTCTGGCGCAATACGTCAATCTGACCCGGCGCCTCAACTGGGCCGTCGGGCTGACCCAGGAACCGCTCTTCTATTACGCCGGCACCCAAGTGGAGAGCAATGGTCCGAACGAATCGCTCTTCGAGGAGAACATCCGGCGGCTCATCGTCCGGCAGGTATCGGGATTCGCCTCCTATCCGTTCAGCCGGTTCCGCCGGCTCGAGTTCGGTGCGAGCGCGGTCAATGTGCAGGACGACATCCGGCAGATCGTGACACCGTTCGACCCGGTGACGGGCCAACAGACGAACAACACGTTCCTCAACACCATTTCGCTGGGGCACATCAGCTTCGTGCAGCCTTCCATCGCGCTGGTGTACGACAACAGCCTCTTCGGAGGTGTCGGGCCGATCATGGGCCGGCGCTCACGCTTCGAGCTGGCCCCGCGCTTCGGGGGCTGGCAATTCCTCACCATCAGCGCCGATTATCGCCGCTACGATCACCTGGCCGGGCCGTTCACGCTCGCCACACGGCTGCAGTACTTCGGTGAGCACGGGCGGGACGAGCAGCAATTCCGCCAATTCGGGGGGTACCCCGATTACATCCGGGGTTATACCTCGGGCTCGTTCGGGCGGCACGAATGCCAGGTCGACAACGGGGAAGTCAGCAACATCACGGGGTGCCCGGCGCTCGATCAGCTGGTGGGAACCCGGATCGCGATGGGCAGCGCCGAGCTGCGCTGGCCGCTGTTCCTGGGCGCTCGGGTGCTTCCCCTGGGACTCCCTGCCGTCGAAGGGGTGGTTTTCTATGACGGTCTGGTGGCTTGGGAGAAGGGTATGAAGGTCAAGCTCAAGCGGAACGGAGAGCCGGTGTCCGCGGTGCGGACGCCGCTTACCTCGGTCGGCGTCGGGGTGCGGGCAAACCTGATGAACTTCCTGATCCTCCGCGCGGATTACGCCTTCCCGCTGCAGCGACCGGGTGTCAAAGGTTACTGGACGCTCAGCTTCGGGCCGACCTTCTAGGTCGGTCGGTGAGGTCGGTGGGATTGCTTCGGCCGCTTCGCGGCCTCGCAATGACTAGCCCTCATCGCGGCCTCGCAATGACTGCCGCTGCTTGTGGCCTCGCAATGACTGCCGCTGCCTCCTGCGGGCATCGCCGGGCACCGCCTCCGGATCTACCCGCGGTGGGAAACCAGGTCACTCTCTTCCGGTTCCCGCGCGGTGGCGGACGCGTGCAGGCGTACCATCCCGACAGCCTCACCCTCACCCATTGGAGCTCCCAGCAACCCATCCCAGCGGTCCGCCGGATCCTCGGCGCCGACATTGACGAGCGGATACTCTGGGCGCTCGATGCCCAGGGCAATCTCTTCTCGGTGGATCTCGAGAGCGGAGGCGTGCGCACCGTGTTGCCCGGCGTCACGGCCGGCGTGCTGGGCCCGGATGGCTCGCTCTACCTGGCGGATGCTCAGCACCGGATCGTGCGCGTGGTGCGCCGACAGCCCGTTCGCTTTCACGACCCGCTGCCGGCGGCCCCTCGGGCCTTGTTCGGCGCGGTCAGCGATCAGCTCGTGGCACTGACCGAGGGGCCGCCTTCCCGGCTGATTACCGCAAACGCGGAGCAGGCGCTGCACTCGACCCCGATTCCACCGGGTGAAGCCGCTGCAACGGCGTGGGGGGATCTCGTCGCCGTGGCAACCGACAGCGCGCTGCTCCTGTACGAAACGGGAGGCCAGCGCAGCCAGCGATCGCTCAGCTCGGTCCGCAACACCCGGCGCGTTGCCTTTAGCCCTTCCGGACACCGGTTCTACCTGATCCAAGATCGCCCGGAAATCCGGGTTTTCGATCGCTTCTCGCTGGCGGAGCTTCCCGCGCTCCGATTGCCCGGCCCACCGCGCGAGTTTCGGGTCGATGCCTCCGGGCGCTGGCTGTTGGCCCGGCCTCTGGCGGGAGACTCCGTCTGGATCGTGGATCTCGCCACCAAGGCCCTCGCCGCTACCGTGGCCGGCGGCTGGTCCACGGACCTTCCGCTGGTAGCCGGCGCCGCCACGCTACTGGTGCGCGAGGATGACCTTCTGGTCACCTTCGATTTGCGCCGGACCCCACCTCAGCGCATTGCCCGGCTGCCAAGCGTCGCGGCGGATTTCTGGCTGGCCGCTGCCTGGGTGCCACCCGAGCGAGTGCCGGCCGCCGTTGCCGCGGCGGAATCGGCTACGGTGGCGCAGGATAGTGCGCTGCGAGCCGACTCCGTGCGGGTCGCGGTGGATTCGACGGTGATCTATCTCCAGGTGAGCCGGACCCAGAATGCGGAATGGGCCGACGCGCTCGCGAAACAGCTCAAGACCGATGGCTTCCCCGTCTCGATCCTTCCTCCCAAGGAGCCGGAAGACGGCTATCGCGTGCTGGTCGGGCCCTACCTGACACGCGAAGCGGCCGAATCGACCGGAAAACAGCTGGGGCGCGCCTACTTCCTGCTCCACTTACCGGCGCGGCACCCGTGACCCGCAGCGCATAACCGTTTATTTTGGTAAGGACCCGACGGTCCTCCCTTTGCCGTTCCTGGCCCACACATGAAGCTCAGCAGACTGGAGCTCTCCGGCTTCAAGTCGTTCGCCGACACGGTCGCGCTCGAATTCGGCGACGGCGTCACTGCGATCGTGGGGCCGAACGGGTGCGGCAAGTCGAACATTTCCGATGCAGTGCGCTGGGTGCTTGGCGAGCAGTCGGCCCGCCTGCTCCGCGGCGGCAAGATGGAAGACGTGATCTTCCAGGGCTCTTCCGGACGGCGTCCCGTCAACCTCACCGAAGTCTCGCTGCACCT
>DASYPD010000204.1:0-14568 GCA_036007005.1 Gemmatimonadales bacterium | reverse complement strand
GGCATGGCGGGCGATGCGCTTGAGCGGATTCACGGGACTTGGGCGCCTTCCCATCGGTTCATGAGCCGAGCGTGCTTCAGTCCGAAACATAGCCAGTTTCGTGCCGGACCGGCCTTAACTTAGGCCAAAGTAGTCCTTGTACCAGCTGACGAAGCGCCCAACCCCCTCCTCGACACTGGTACGCGGCCGGAACCCGGTGGCCTGCGTGAGCTCACTGACGTCGGCGTGGGTTTCCGCCACATCGCCGGGCTGCATGGGGGCGAGCTCCTTCATGGCGGTCTTCCCCAAGGCCTGCTCGAGGGCGCTGAGCAATTCCATCACCCCAACGGGGGAGTCATTGCCGATATTGTACAACCGGTAGGGCGCGGGGCTGGTTGCAGGATCCGGATTCGCACCCGACCACGCTGGGTTGGGCTCTGCCGGACGTTCCGCGATGCGAACGACGCCTTCCACAATGTCATCGATGTAGGTGAAATCCCTGCGCATCTGGCCCCGATTGAATAGCTGCACAGGCCGGTCTTCCAGAATCGCTTTGGTAAACGCGAACAGCGCCATGTCGGGCCTGCCCCAGGGGCCATAAACCGTGAAGAAGCGCAACCCGGTACAGGGCAGTCCAAAAAGATGGCTGTAGGAATGCGCCATCATCTCATTGGCCTTCTTCGTTGCCGCGTAGAGCGAAACCGGATGGTCGGTATGCTGATGCTCTGAAAGCGGCATCCGGGTATTGGCTCCATACACCGACGAGGAGGAAGCGAAGACCAGATGTTCCACCCCGCTGCTTCGGCAACTTTCCAGCACGTTCATGAATCCCGTGATGTTGCTCTCGATGTAGGCATGCGGATTCTCCAGCGAGTAGCGCACCCCGGCCTGGGCGGCGAGATGGATGACCCGGGGGAACGCCCCGCCCGAGAAAAGCCGCTCCATCGCGCCCCGATCCGCCAAATCGATCCGCTCGAACCGGAAGTCCCGATGCGGCGCGAGCCGTTCCAGCCGGGCCGCTTTGAGGCGAGGATCGTAATACGGATTGAGGTTGTCGATCCCGACAACCTCGTGGCCCGCCGCAAGCAAGCGCTCCGCGACATGGTATCCAATGAAGCCGGCTGCGCCGGTGACGAGATACCGCATGCGATTCCTGTCGGTCGCCGAAGAGATCAAGGAAACTAACCGCCTGTCATACCGTGAGCTCTGGTAACGCTCTGCGCTGGAGCTTCAGTCCGCCCACCAGGACCAGCGTGAGCCCATAGACTGCCGCACCGGTCGCGACTGAAAGCCAGACCGGACGGACTCCGCTCAACCCCACCACGGCCGCCATGACCCCCGCTGCCAGCAGGGATCGCCAGAAGCGGCGCGGCGACGGGAGTCGGAAACCCACCAGCCGGGAAAGCCGCAACGCAAGGCCCGTGCGCACCACTTCGGTCAACACGGTGATCGCTGCGGCTCCCGCCATTCCCCAGGACGGAATAAGCGTGGCATTGAGAGCGACGTTAACGCCAGCTGCCCAAGCGGTCGTCCGGAACATCTGCTGCTGGCGGCCATGGGCGATGAGTGCGGCTTGCGCGACGTTGCGGAACAGCGCGATGGGAACGCACCAGACCAGAATGCGGAGCGGCGTTACTGCAGACGCATATGCGGCGCCGAACACGAGAGTGACGAGCTGGCCGGCGAGAAGGCTACCCCCTACCGCGATCGGGAGCGCTCCGGCGAAGACCTGGGCAAGCGCGCTGCCGTAGAGCTTCCGCTGCTCTTCGGGTCGCGGACTGAGCCGCGTGATCGCCGGGAGCAGACTCATCTCATAGGACCCGCCGAGATTGAGGAAGAAACTCACCAGCGTATAAGCGACGGCGTAATAACCCAACGTCGCCGAGCCGAGGTAGACCCGTAGAAACAAGAAGTCACTATTGAAGATGAGCAGGCCAAGCAGGATGTGCGCCACCACCGGCCAGGAGCGGCGCCAGAGGGTCAGTATCGTATCGAGGCGCAGACTCATGCGGAGCGCGACGCGCCGCTTGCCCAGCAGGCGAAGCAACAGGAAAGCTCCTGCGCTCTCGCCCAAGAGCTGGGCGAGAGGAGCGCGCCCTACATCCCCCGGCCCATGAATCAGCACCACGATCAGGGTTGCCGAGAGTCCCTCGGCCAGGACCCGGGCCAGCGCCGCTTTCCCGCTCTGCTCCAGTCCGAGATGGACCCAGCGGGCACCAAGGGCAAGCGGGAGGAGCAGGAAAGCGTACCCCGCCAGGACGGCGCCCTCGGGCTGCGGAAAGAAGAGGAGCCCCGCGCCGGCCAGCAGAAGAATCAGCACCACCGCGACCAGCAGCCGCGCCCCGAGATAGGAGGGCAGCAGCACATCGAGCCGCTGCTGGTCACGAGCGATGTCGTGCACTCCCAGCATGTCGATCCCGGATTCGGTGATGCAGTTCGCATACAACAGGATCGCCATGGCCAGCACGATCACCCCGTAGACGCCGGGACCGAGCAGCCGGGCGAGATAGACTGTGGCCGCGAAAGCGATGAGGCGAGCCAGTGCCTCGCCCACACCGAGCTTGAGGAAGCTGCGACCCACCACGGCGTCGTGGCGTTCGCTCACTTCAGTCCTCCACCACGTGGGTGTCGAAGACCCGGCGATACTCCGCCCAGCGATCCCGGCGGAATTCCGCGCCCTCGACACAGTCCGCGGCGGCGTAGGCCATCGCCAGCGCATGATGGGTATTGTCGTGCGCGAACAGTCCCTGGCGACCGTAGCTCAGGCAACGCGGCAGGCTCTCCACCCAGGCGTCGAGCACTCCGAACCACCGCTCATATCCCCTGCTGTAGATCGGATAGGCCTGCCGGAGCCGGCGCACTTCGACCCGAACCGGCGAAGCGGAGAGCCCGATCCCCGCTCGCTCCAGGTCCTCCGTCACCAGGGTGCCGAGTGCCGCATCGCTCAAGCGCCAGGCTGGCTCGTCCGGACTGCACGGCAACTCGGCACACAGTACGGTGCGGTCCAGGGGGGTCGAGCGGGCGGCATAGTTCTTCGGCTCCGAAACCCTGGTCACCCGCAGATCGGCACCAGGGAAATAGTGGGCGTCGTACTCGCTGAATTGCGCCTGCGGCAGCACCAGATAGATCAGGACCATCGCGCGGTATTCGAGCTGCGCGGCGGCTTCGTGCACCTCCGCCGGCGCGTGTCCTTCCATCAGCCGCGCCAAGAGCGGGATCGGCAGCGTCGACCAGAGCTGATCCGCTTCCAGTCGCTCGCCCGCGCCGCCCCGTTCGGCCTCGAGCACCCAACGACCGCCTGGCTGGAGTGGAGGAGTAACCCGCGACACCCGGCTTCCATAGCGAAACTGGGCGCCCGCGGCGAGTGCGGCGCTGGCGTAGGCCTCGCTGATCTGCCCGTAGCCGTGGCGGGGATAGAAGAAGCGACCCGCACCAGGCGGCTTGAGTCCCGGAATCTGGGAGAGCAGCTTGCGCGCAAGCTTGGAGAAGGAGCTCGCCGACACTCGCCGCCGGGCTTGAATGGCCGACAGCTCCGTGGGAGAGCGGCCCCAGATCTTGCGGGCGTAAGGGAAGTAGAAGGAGTCACAGATCGTCGGCCCCAGGCTCGCGCGGAGCTCCTCCGCGAAGCTGCTCTCCCCCTCCGTTCCCCCGCTCCGGAACGGCTTGAGGACCACGTCACGCAGCGTGCCCAGCGCAAAGGCGGGATCGAGCCGCAGCAGCAGGTCGACGGGGTGGAGCGGAAAGTGGATCCATCTTCCCCGCAGCCGGATGCGCCCGTGACGCGGCCGGTCCAGCAGATCAGAGCCCAGGAGTCGACGAATGTCCGCCAGGATCGCGGGATCACAGGCCGGATGGAGGCGATGGCTGCCGTAATCGACCCGCAGCCCGTCGAGCTCGAAGCTGCCCGCGTTGCCGCCCGGTACCGCTTGCTGCTCCAGCACCGTGACGCGCGCCCGGTCCAGGCGTCGCAGCTGATAGGCCGCCCCCACGCCGGCCGGACCCGCGCCCAGGATCGCAATGTGCGGTTGCGGCACTCCTATTTCCCGCGCGACGCGGCGATGCTGATCGACTCGCCGGCCACCCGCAAGGGAATCTGCCGCACCCGATCGAGCACCAGCCAAGTGAGTCCCCCCAGCAATCCCCCGGCGATGAGCACCGTCTGCCACAGCAGCGAGCACACCACGCTGCGTGCCATGGGGACGCCGAAGGGCAGCAACAGCGCGGCGAGACTCGCCTCGCGGACCGCCAGACCGCCGAGGCTGATCGGTAAGAGGCTCGCGATCTTGGCCAGCGGCCAGATCATGAACCACACCGCGAAGCCGACTTCAATCCCGACCCCACGGCCGAGCCACGCGTTCAGCAGCACGAAGCTGCTCTGAATGGTGAGTGAGAGAACCAGGCCCAGTAGAGCGGGGCCAGGCCGCCGGATCAGCTGCCGCAGGCCCACCAGGCCGCGTCCGATCGGCCGGCGCAGCCGCCGCGGCCAGCGCGACAGGGGACGTCGTAGCGCCAAAGGAAGCAGCAGAATCAGCAAGGCGAGGCCAACCACGACGACGACTAGCAGCACCTGGCCGATCCAACCTTCCAGCCGGCTCCGCGCGAAGAGTGCCCCCACCGTCACCAGAATCGCGAGGGCGAGGAGATCGCTGATCCGATCCATGATGCCGCCCCAGAGCGCCGCCTCCGGGCGCTTGGTGAATCGGGCCGCGAGGCCCAGCCGGAGCACGTCACCGCCTACGATGCTGGGCAGGCAGAGATTGGCGAAGAGTCCCGCGGCATAACAGAGCGCCGCATCCAGCCAGCGCAGTCCTGCCCTCGCGCTGTTGACGAAGAGCCGCCACTTGGCGATTCCCACCAGATGGCCGGAGGCGAAGCCGCTGAGCACGCCGAGCCAGACGCCTGCCGGCAACCGGCCCAGGGCTTCCCGAACCTGCGCCCACGGCAGCAGCAGGAGTAAGGCGGCGAGCAGGGCCGCGCTGATCGCGGCCTTGGTCCATACCCTCAACGGCTGCCTCTCCGGGCGATGCGGGCGTTCTGGTCGGCGAGCAATCCCACCGCCCAGATGATGAGGGGACCGAGCAGCGCCACCAGCAGGCTCTCATTGAGGTGCCGCTGGGTCACGTCATAGACGAACTTGCCGATACCGGCGATGGCGAGCAGCGCGCCCGCCGGGATAAAGACCTTGAGCGGGTTAAAGAAGACGATGGTGCGCAGTATCAGCAGGGTGAAGTCGTAGGCGTGCCAGGGACGGATCTTCGAATCCCCCAGCCGGGCGTGATAGTCGATCGGCACATAGGCAACCGCATGCCCATTGCACGCGGCGGCCAAGGTGATCGTAGTCGTGAAGGAGAATCCCTCCGGGAGCAGGCTTTCGTAGCGCTCGACGAGGGAGCGCCGCATCAGCCGCAATCCCGAATTGATGTCCGGCAGCCGCTGGCCGGCCAGGTAGCTCGCCAGCCGGGTGAGCAGCCACTTGGCCGGCCGGCGCGCCAGCGGAATCTTGACCTTCTGGCCGAGCCGGGCGCCGACCACCATTTCGTGTTTTTCAGCGAGCGCCAGCAGGGCCGGAATAGCCTCGACGGGATAGGTGCCGTCGGCGTCGGTGATCAGCACCCAGCCGTAGCGCGCGTGCTGGACCCCCAGCTTGATCGCTGCCCCATAGCCCTGATTGGACACCCTGCGCAGCACGCGCACCCCGGGAGCATCCGCCGCGCTCGCCGTGCCGTCGGTCGAGCCATCATCCACCACGATGATTTCGAAGGGCCAGTCACAGCGCTCCAGCGTTTGGCGCACCGCCGCTACCTGCGCCGCCACGTGGTGGCCCTCATTGTAGGCGGGAATGACCACCGAGACCGCTGCTTCGATCTGTGCCGGCTCCTCGCCCACGATCTCTTCGATCACTTTGCCCTCACCGTAGCTTGGACGCCATCACGACCACTGCGCCGCCGCCCACGGTCCCGGGAAAGACGGCAACGGTATCGTAACCCGCCGTCACGCGCTGCCAGATCCCCGGCTGCACGACCGCGAGCCTGATCGGGAAGGTATAGAGCAGCCAGGTCCGGCGATGGTCTCGCTCGATCGCCTCGAGCTCCCCGACACCGTTCACGACGGGCCAATCGCGCCGCAGCCAGCGCCGATAGGGATACTCCGTGAGATCCACCGTCACGACCGCATCCCCGGCAGAACGGGCCTGGTCGACGAAGTGCTCCGCGCCCACGAAATCCTGTTTCGGGCGCCAGGCTCGGGGCACGGTCAAAGCACTTGCGAGGATGGCAAGGATCGCGCCGCCTGTGGCCACGACCGGGCCCCGGTCACGCAAGAGCAGCCCGCAGAGCACAAATCCGCCCCGAATGGCGAGGAGGACCGCAAAGCCAGCGCTGAAAAAGAAGAAGCGCGGCCAGAGGTTCTGATGCATTCCGAGCGCTGCCAGGGCGGTGAGCAGCGCCGGAAGGAGGAAAACGCCGATCAGGGCCGGGCGCTGCCGCCAGAAGCTCGCCAGCCCGGCGGCCAGGAGCAAACCCCCCGCCGCGATCGCGAGCCAACCGCCTGGGAGGCCGGCCGCGAGTCCGCGCGCGCTTTCAGTCAGGAGCCAGAGCGGGCTTTGCCATACCGTGCGGGCTGCATAGGGGTTGGGCCGGGAAAAGGTGGCCACTACTTGCGAGAGCATCGGGAGGTAAAGCAGCAACGTGAAGCCAGCCGCGAGGAGGATCGCTGTCGCCGGAGCGGAACCGACGCGCCTGCCGGTCCGACGCGCCGCCCACCAGACCGCGAGGAAAATGAGGGCGTGGGAGACCGGGAGCAGCAGGGCGGTCGGATGGATATAGACGGCCAGCGCCGCCGTGATTCCATAGGCCACGGCCGTTCCCCAGCCGGGCTTCGCGTCACGCAGCAAGCGGAGAAAGGCTGTGGTGGAGAGCAAGGTCAGCAGGAGCAACCCGGAATATCCGCGAGCGTTCTGCGAGAACCAGACGTGATGATAGGAGACCGTCAGCAACGCCGTGCCGAGCAGCGCCTCGCGCCGGTCGCCGACGTCGCTGGCCAGCCGGTAATAGGCCCACAGGCTGGTAGTCCCCAGCAATGCCGCCGGCAGCCTGAGCGCGGCACCCGATTCGCCCAGCAGCGTGAGGCTGAGCCGCGCCAGCACCGAGTAGAGCGGATGCTGATTGGTGCTGTGGTAATCGCTGAGGATCGTCCCGAGCGGGGAGCGGACATACTCCACCAGGGTCTCGATCTCATCGAACCAGAGCCCGCTCCCCAGATGATAGAGTCGCAGGCTCAGCCCGAGCACCAGGAGAATCGCGAGCGCCCAAACGAACCCTCGGGAGCGGGGCGCGCTCTCGGGCACGACCGCCTACTCGGCCTGCATGAACGGGTAGCGGTGTTCGTGGGGGGGCGCGAAAGTTTCCTTGATCGAGCGCGGCGAAACCCAGCGCAGCAGGTTGAGGATCGAGCCCGCCTTGTCGTTGGTCCCGCTCGCCCGGGCGCCGCCGAAGGGCTGCTGACCCACCACGGCGCCGGTCGGCTTGTCGTTGAGATAGAAGTTTCCGGCGGCATTCCGCAGCAGCGCGCTGGCTTCGACGAGCGCGCCGCGCTCCTGCGCGAATACCGATCCGGTGAGCGCATACGGGCTGGTGCTGTTCACCAGTCCCAGGGTGGGCTTCCACGCCCGGTCCGGGTAGACGTAGACGGTGAGCACCGGGCCGAAGAGCTCTTCGCACATGGTGCGGTAGCTCGGGTCTTTCACCTGCAGCAGTGTCGGTTCGACAAACCAGCCCCGCTTGTCGTCCGCGCCGCCGCCGGCCAGGATCGTCACCCCGCGGTCTTTCTTTGCCGCAGCGAGATAACCCGCAAGCTTGGCGAACGACTTCGCGTCGATGACCGCTCCCATGAAGTTCCGGAAATCTGAGATGTCCCCCACCTTGATGGCGTCGATCATTTCCAGCACCAGCTCCTTGATGCGCGGCCAGAGACTCTGGGGGAGGTAGGCGCGGGAGGCGGCGCTGCACTTCTGGCCCTGGTATTCATAGGCACCGCGCACCATCGCGACAGCGACCGCTTCCGGGTCGGCACTCGGATGCGCCACGATGAAATCCTTGCCGCCGGTTTCGCCGACGAGCCGCGGATAGGAGGCATAGCTCTCCAGCCGCTCGGCCACGCCTTTCCACAGCGATTGGAACACCGTCGTCGAGCCGGTGAAGTGAATCCCGGCGAGCGAGCGGTCGCCCAGCAGCCGTCCGCTCACCAGCTGGGAATCGCCGGGCACGAAGTTGATGACGCCCGGGGGCAGACCGGCCGCCTGCAACAACCGCATCACGAAGTAATTGCTCAGCGCCGCGGTAGCCGCGGGCTTCCACAGCACGACGTTGCCCATGATGGCCGGCGCGGTGGGCAGGTTGGCGCCGATGGCGGTAAAGTTGAACGGCGTGATGGCGTACACGAATCCTTCGAGCGGGCGATGGTCCATGCGGTTCCAGACGCCCGGCGAAGACATCGGCTGTTCGGCGTAGATTCGTTCGGCGTAGTGCACGTTGAAGCGCAAGAAGTCGATGATTTCGCAGGAGCTATCGATCTCCGCCTGATACACCGTCTTGCTCTGCCCCAGCATCGTGGCCGCGTTGAGCGTCTGGCGCCAGGGTCCGGCCAGCAGCTCCGCCGCCTTGAGGAAAACGGCAGCCCGATCCTCGAACCGCCAGCTGGCCCATTCGCGCTGCGCCCGCCGTGCCGCGCCGATCGCACTGGCCAGAGCCCGGGCATCAGCTTGATGGGTGATCGCCAGCTGATGCTGATGCCGGTGCGGAGCCACCACCTTGACCGTTTGGCCGGTGCGCAGATCCTGTCCGTTCACGATCAGCGGGATCTCGGTGAGCGTGCCGCCCAGCCGCTTGAGCTCGGCCTTTACCGCCACGCGCTCGCCACTGCCGGGCGCATAGCCCATGACCGGTTCGTTATAGGGACCCGGGATGTTCGCGCTGCTGCTCATCGGGATGCTCCTCCTGGCTTGTAAGCTATCAGCTATCGGCTATCGGCTATCAGCCATCAGCTATCAGCAACACAGCTCACCTCTCACCTCTTACCGCTCACCGCTCACCGCTCACCTCGAACGGCGGCGTTCCCACGATGACGGGCCGGTCCAGGACCACGAAACCTGCTGCGCGCAGAATCTCCTGGCCAGCGGCGGACAACACAAACGCGACAAAGGCTCGTGCCGCCTCCGGATGCGGTGCCGCCTTCGGAATCGTCAGGGCGTACAGTATCGGCTCCCCGCGGAATTCGACCGAGTCCGCCGAGCCAAGTCGGGTACCCGGCAGACGAATGCGCGCCGCGGCGTAGGCGTTCGCCCGTTGCGGATCACTCAGATCGACTTCGGGAGGCAGCTTTACCCAGCGGAGTCCGGCCGTCAGCGCGAGCGAGCGATACGACCACGCGTAATCGAGCTCGCCAGCCTGTACCAGACCGAGCAACTGAGCCTCGCTGGGACGCACGTAGCCGGGACGGATTGCGGCGTTGAGCCCTTGGGCCAAACCGGGCTCGCCATAGTGCGCTTCGGCGAGCTGAAACACCAGGTGGGCTCGATAGCCATTGGGATCAAGCGCGGGATCCGAAAGTCCCCAACGCACCTCGGGCAGCAGCAGGATCCGCCACCAGTTTGCCGCCGAAATCTCGGCAGCATGCGCGGAGCGCTCCGAGTAGACGAGCACCATCGCGTTCGAGGCGAAGCCGAGGTACCACGTCGTATACGCCGGGATCAAGAGCTTCGCGATGACGCCGTAGTCCGCCACCGCCAGCACATCCGGGATCTTGCCGAGCTCGGTGAGCTTCCGTGCCGCCTCGAGACTGCCGGAGCTCTCCTGGGTCGGATGCGTCCCCGGGTGTTCGCGCACGAAGGCCGCAAGCAGCTCCCGAAATGGGTACGCGAGGCTGCCCGCGTTGAAGACATTCAGGAGAGTGGCAGCCCGCTGACGGCAGGCGGGAATGCCGGGCAGCAGGGCGAGGAGCACAGCGAGCGGCAGCAAGCGGCGCCTGTTCACGCCTTCAAGATATGTTCATCGAGTATATTTCAGCCGGAGGACCGACCCCTCTTGCCGAGGCACGAGATGCGCTCCGTGACCGTGGCCGCCTTGGCGGCCCTGTCTTTCGCCTCCTGCCGGCCCTATGACAACTACGAGCCGATCGTCGCTCAATCGGGCCTGCTCCCCGCGGCCCGATTCGCACGCTTGGGCAGAGAGCAGACCGAGCTGGTGGCGATCGGGCGCTCCCTGGCCGCCTGGCGGATGACCGCGGACAGCCTGGCCGTGGTGGAACAGGTCGGCCGCGCGGCGTGTTTCGCCCGGCGGCTTCCCGATGTCGTGGCGGTCGATGCCGACCCGCTGGGATATCGCCTCACCGTGAGATTCAAGAGCGGGTGGCGTGCAGCGGCACTCCCGCTTCCCGACGGGGTCGAGCCGACCGCGACCCCCGGATTGCCCCCCTTGCTGCCTGCTCTCAGTTCCTGCTCGTGACCGCATGCTATCAGGTCGCCACGACCCTCGATAGTGAAGTTGCGGCCGGGAGGCTCGCGGCAACCCTCGTGGAAGAACGCCTGGCCGCCTGCGTCCAGGTGAGCGGGCCGCTCCAGAGCATCTATCGCTGGGAAGGCGCAGTCAGCACAACAACCGAGTGGACCTGCACCGCAAAGACCGTGGAGACACGGCTTCCGGCGCTGCTGGCCCGAATCCGTGCGCTGCACCCCTATCAACAGCCCGAAATCGTCGCGACCGCGATCAGCACCGGCGATCCGGGCTATCTCGACTGGCTTCGCAAGGAATCCACTCCAACCCCGGAACACCGATGAGCGAGACACCTCCTGCAGATGGCTCCGCCTCTCGCTGGGAGGATTTCCTTGACGTTTTCGTTTCGCCGGCTGAACTGTTCCGGCGCAGAGCGGACGGAAGGTTCGCTCATGCGCTGCTGGTGCTGGTCGTGCTGTCCGCGGCGATCTACTTCGGCACACGGACGGCGATGCAGCCGGTCATGGACGCCGAGTTTGCACGCTCTTCGGCCTCACTCATGAAGAACACCCCGGGCATGACGCCGGAGCGCTTGGAGAGCTACCGCGCCATGACCACCCGGCTGGCGCCGGTCTTCCTCCTGGTCGGGTTACCGATCGCGGTCTTCCTCCTGGGGGCCATCATCTGGCTCGCGGCGCGCATGGTGGGGGGACGCGTGAACTACGCGCAGGGGGCCACGATCATGAGCTTCGCGTACTTTCCGAGGCTGCTCGAAGGGATCTCCAGCGCCGTGCAGGCGCTGCTCCTGGACGAGAGCAAGCTCACCTCGCGCTTCAGCGTCAGTCTCGGCATCGGCCGCTTTCTCGATCCCTCGCAGACTAACCCGCTCGTTCTGGCTCTGCTGGGCCGAGTCGATCTCTTCACCTTGTGGAGCACCGCCCTGATCGCCGTCGGCCTCAAGCAAATGGGCAGGATGCGCACCAGCCAGGCCCTAGCCGGCGCAGCGATCGTCTGGGTCATCGGGGCTTTGCCTGCCCTGCTGCAGGCGCTTCGGAGTGGCTGATGACCCCGCGCTCCCAACAGAATCTCTGACCCGTCCCGAAAGGCCGGCCGTGTCTCCGCAGGGAAAATCGCGGCGCAAAGCGCTCCTCTTGCTGGTCCTGGTTGGATTTGTGGCCCTTCTGTTGTGGACGACACTGTCCGCTCAGAAAGTCGAGTGTCAGATCTGTGTCGAATTTGGCGGTGTCCAGAATTGCGCCACCGCCACCGCTGCGGATGAGCCCGCGGCCATTCGCTCGGCGCAAACCACGGCCTGCGGCGTGCTTGCGAGGGGAATGGCGGCTTCGATTACCTGTGCCAACACCCCCCCGATAGCCCGCCGCTGCCGGACCCGATAGACGGCATGACGTATGCGTAATCCCGGAAGGTGACTCGTAGGCGCGAGGGCTCCATGGTTCAAGATGATCGGCAGCTGACTATCCGCGAGATGGAATCGGGCGAGGAGTTCGGCGATTGGCTGCGCGAACTCGCCGACGATACCGACGCGGTCGCGGCCGAGGAGAGCCCGGAAGAGCGGCATCTGATCCTGACCGACGAGATCGGGGACTGGATCGGCGGCTTGCGCTGGTCCTTGCGAGGCGGCGTCGCATCGGTCATTGAAGTCGGCGTGTTGCCTCGCGAGCGTCATCAGGGTCACGCTCACCGCCTGCTCGCGGCGTTCGAGCAGCGTGCCGCCGAGCAAGGCGCGCATGTCCTGGAGCTCTGGACCGACCACGCGGCTGAAGAGGGCTTCCTCGAGGCGCTCGGCTGGCAGTGCATGCTGAGCCGGGAAGGCTACGTCGGCGGGCGAACCTGGTTCTTGCTCGAGAAGCGGGTGACCCGCGACGACTGAAGCCGCTCTTTCGCGCTGCAGGGACTTCCGGCACATTTCGGCCCGCACTTTCAAGAGAGCGCGGGCCTTTTGATGTCCGACCACGCCGGTGAGCTGATCGACGCGACGGTGCGCGCCCTGGCGCTGGTCGCCTTTCTCCTCGCCGGCGTCCTCGTGCTTACGAACTGGGCTGCCCGCAAGCAAGCCATCTCGCCCTTCGGCTGGTGGCCGCGGTTGGTGAGGAAATGGGGCGATCCCTGGCTGCGGCCCATCGAGCGCAGGCTGCATTCCGCGGGCGCAAATCCGCAGGACGCTCCTCTCTGGCTCCTGGGCATCGTGCTCGTTGCCGGCGTGCTCGCGATCAGCGTGGCCCGCTGGCTGCTCGGCAGCCTGGCGCTGCTGGAATCGCTGCAGAACGCCGGTCTGCGGACGTGGCTGCGACTCGCGGTGGCCACCGCGTTTTCGCTGCTCTCTCTCGCCCTCATCATTCGGGTCATCGGGAGCTGGCTCGGGGTCGGCCGCTATACCCGCTGGATGCGGCCGATCTATCGGCTGACCGATTGGATGGTGGAGCCGATCCGGCGCCGGCTGCCTCCGTTCGGCGCGCTCGATCTGAGCCCCCTCATCGCCTACGTCGGAATCCTCGTGCTCCGCTCGCTCATCCTTCGTTTCCTTTGACCCAGCCCCTTGAGGCCGTGCCGGATGGGGCCCGCCTGAAAGTGCACGTGCAGCCGCGTGCTTCGCTCACCGAGCTCGCCGGATTGCATGGAGATGCGTTGAAAGTGCGGATCGCCTCGCCGCCGATCGCGGGAGCGGCAAACCGGGAGCTGGTCCGCTTTCTGGCGCAGGTGCTCGGCGTTCCGCGCTCGAGCGTCACGATCGTCTCCGGGTTAGGCTCGCGCCGTAAGACCGTCCTGCTGCAGGGTGTCACCCCAGAGGCGGTCAGGACCCGGTTCGGCCTCTAGCTCCCTACTCCCTACTCCCTAGCCTTGGCAAGAACCTTGCTTCTCCCTATCATTCGCGGGTCCGGGACAATCGATCGTGGCGATTTGCGCTGATTGCGGCCACGTTAAATAACCGCTAAAACGCCACCCGGGGCCGTTTTAGCCTCGGTTTTCGTTTTCTGGAGACTACCCGAATCGTGGCTGAGTCCCCCTCCCTTCTCCTCCCCCTGGTCGAGCGACGAACGGCCCGCCTGGCGCGGCTCGAGCCGTTGCTCGCCGAGCGGATTCTGGTGCTCGACGGGGCGATGGGCACGATGATCCAGGGGCACCGGCTCAAGGAGCCCGACTATCGCGGGGCGCGCTTTGCCGACTGGGCGGTGGACCTCAAGGGCAACAACGACCTGCTTTGCCTGACCCGGCCCGACATCATCCGCGGGATTCATGCGGCATATCTCGAGGCCGGCGCCGACATCATCGAGACCAATTCGTTCAATTCGACCGCCGTCTCAATGGCGGACTACCGGATGGAAGCCCTGGTCGCGGAGCTCAACCGCACCGCGGCCCAACTCGCGCGGGAGACGGCCGACGCATTCGAGGAGCGCGACCCGAGCCGGCCGCGCTACGTCGCGGGCGTTCTGGGTCCGACCAGCCGCACGGCTTCGCTCTCACCGGACGTCAACGATCCCGGATTTCGCAACGTCAGCTTCGACGAGCTGGTCGCGACCTACCTAGAAGCGGCGGCGGCCCTGGTGGACGGCGGCGCCGACCTCCTGCTCGTCGAGACGATCTTCGATACCCTGAACGCCAAAGCGGCGCTCTTTGCGATCGACGCCTACTTCGCGGCGAGCGGAATCCGCTTGCCCGTGATGATCTCCGGCACCATCACCGATCAGAGCGGGCGCACCCTCTCCGGCCAGACCGTGGAAGCGTTCTGGCACTCCGTGATGCACGCGCGGCCGCTCTCGGTCGGCCTCAACTGCGCGTTGGGCGCCAAGGCGCTCCGGCCTTACGTGCAGGAGCTGTCCCGGGTCGCTGCGGTTTATCTCAGCACCCACCCGAATGCGGGATTGCCCAATGAGTTCGGGGGGTACGACGAAACCCCGGAAACGATGTCCACGGTGCTCGGGGAATTCGCCCAGCACGGCTTTCTCAACCTCGTCGGCGGATGCTGCGGAACGACGCCCGCGCACATCCGCCGCTTCCGGGAGGTCCTGGACGGGCGCTCGAGGGCGGAGCGGCCATGAGGACCCTCGTCGCACGAGAGGACCCGGCCGCTGAGATGCTCCTG
>DASYPD010000203.1:0-2942 GCA_036007005.1 Gemmatimonadales bacterium | reverse complement strand
GGGCGCTCTCGCTGTGGCAGGCGTCGCCGGTGGCGAAACTCGCGTTCCGGCTGCTGGTGCCCTTGCTCGGCCTCACCTGGGTAGCGCTGCTGCTGATCGAGAACACCATGACCTTCAGCCTGGTGGCGGAGCCCTTCGCGGGGCTGTTGGTGTTGGGCGCGGCGGTCTATACTCTGGTTAGCAAGACGTTCCGCGAAACCGGCACTCTCCACCAGCTCGACTGGCTCTGGATCGGACTTGGCCTGGCGTTGTACTCCGGGCTGGGTGTGGCGCTGCCCCCGACAGCCCACTGGCTGCTTGCCCGACACCCCGAGCTGGTGGTGAGCGCCTACAAAGTTAGAGCGTGGTTCGAGATCGCGGCCTTCCTGGCCATCGCGCGAGGGATGACGTGTCCGATAGCGGCAACGCAATCTGGTGGGTCTTTCTCGCCGGCGTCCTCGCGCTTGCGGTCATCCTTACCGGTTTCGTCGTCGCGCTCGTGATCTCGCAGCGCCGGGTTCTCAAAGTGGAGCGTGATCACGCGCGCCGCTTGCTGGAAGCACAGGAAGCGGAGCGGGCCTGGGTCGCTCGCGAAGTGCACGACGACGCCCTGCAACGCGTGGCCGTGGTGCGCGCGGAGCTCGAGCTCCTGCTCAGCGGGGCTGCGGAGTCCGGCCGGCCCGAGGAGAGCCGCAAGCTCGCGGCCCTCAAGCTCGAGCTGGATGACTTGTCGGAAGTGTTGCGCACGGTCGCGCATCACCTGCATCCCTCGATGGTGGAACAGGCGGGACTGCTCGCGGGATTGCGCAGCCTGGTCAACGAGGTCGGGCGCAGCCTGGGACTGCGGGTGACGCTGGTCGAGCCGGAAGCCCCCATCGCGCTCCGGCTCGACGTCGCCCTGGCGGCCTATCGGATCGCGCAGGAGGCCTTGCGCAACGTGGCGCGTCATTCGGGTGGACGGGAGGCGGAAGTGGCCCTCGCCGTGGCCGATGGCTGGGTCAGCCTGCGGGTGACGGATCGCGGCCGCGGCTTTCCCCTGCACCAGAACGGCGCGCCCCGCGGTCTCGGGCTGATCGCGATGCAGGAGCGCGCGGCGCTCGCGGGAGGACGCTTCGAGCTGGCGTCCGAGCCGGAGCGAGGCACCGTGGTGGAAGCGGCTTTCCCCCTCGCGGAGCGGTGAGTGGCTCCGGTCCGCCTGTTGATCGCCGACGATCACGCCCTGGTGGTGGAAGGCCTCCGGCGTTTGCTGGAGCCGGCGCATCAGGTCGTGGGCGTGGCGCACAGCGGGCCCGAGGCGCTGGAGCTGGTCGCCAGGCAGGAGGCCGATTGCCTGCTGCTCGATCTGTCGATGCCCGGGGGAAACGGTCTCGATCTGATCGCCCCGATCCGGGCCCGGCGGCCGGGACTCCGGATCCTGATCGTCACGATGTTCGTGGACAAGGCGCTGGCGGAGGCCTCGCTGCAGGCGGGAGCGGACGGTTTCGTGCCGAAAGACGCCGGCATCGATGTGCTGCAGGCCGCGATCGTCGAAGTGATGGCGGGACGGCGTTATGTCGCGCGAGCGGCGCTCAAGCGCGGCGCGCCTGCCCTCGATGAGCAGGGACTCGGGCTCTCGCAGCTCACGCCGCGGCAGCGGGAGATCGTGCGGCTGCTGAGCGAGGGACGGACCAATCTGGAAATTGCGGAGCAGCTCGGGCTCACCGAGAAGACGATCACCTTCCATCGGACCAACATCAGGCGCGCGTTAGGAATCCCCAATGAATGGGGCCTGGTCCGTTATGCGATGCTGGCGCGGCTGACCGGGAGGCCCGCGGACTAGCGACCTCACCGGTCACTGGTCACTGGTCACTGGTCACCGAAATCCCCCCGCTTTTCTGATCTCTGCGTCCACAATCTTCGCGATCGAGTCGGCCCGCGCGGCGAGCGCGCTGTCGCCGTGCTCGCGAAAGGCCTGCGCCATTCCCCCATAGACGATGGCGTAGAGCCGCAGGATGCTGGCGGAGGGAGCGTCGACCCAGCCACGCGGGCGCTGTCGCGTCGCACTCTGCCAGAGATACCCTTTCTCCAGCAACGCACGAGTCCGCTCGAGGTCGGTGTACCCCATCGCCGTGAGCGCGATGTTGCCGCCGGGCTCCACCAGCTTGGGATACAGCTTCCGGACCAGCCCCTGGGAGACGAGATAAGGGGTGAGGCCGAGGCTCTCGTCGGGATAGCCGCCGTCGCTCCAGGCGAAATAGATCGGGCGCTTGCCGAGGTTGTCGCGGATCAGATAGAGCACCGCGATGTCCTTGCGTTCCAGAATCTCGCTGTTGAAGGCGATCTGCACCTCACCGAACTTGACCCCGGTGTTCTTCGGGACCCGCGAGTATTCCGGCAGGCTGTCGAGCTCCTGCTCGCTCTCGGCGAAGGGCGGCGTGCCAGGCTTGACCCAGCCTTCCCGGGGCACGCCGAGCCGGATCGCACTGGTGTCGGAACGGGGGCGCCAGAGCTCGATCCCCTTGGAGGGGTCGAAGTCGGGGGTCTTGCGGCGGCGGATCTGCCGCAGGTGCCAGTCGGTGTTGAGCAGCGAGAGGTTGGCCAGGGTGACATCGGGCCGGATGCCCTCGACCTCCTGCGCGAACCAGAGCGGGAAGGTGTCGTTGTCCCCCGCGGTGATCAGGATGCCGTAGGGCTCCACCGACTCGAGCAGGTCGCGCGCGAAGTCGCGGGCGATGTATTCGTGGCTCCGGCTTGCCGTGAGGTGATTCCCCAAGAAGGGCACCAGCACGAGCGCAAAGACGGGCAGCGCCGCGGCGCGGGAGCGAAAGCGGGTGACGAGTTGCTGAGCGAAGGCCCCGGCCCCCGCCGCGACCAGCGTCCCGAAGAAGGCGAAGGAGCAGAGGAAGAAGTAGTCGCGCTCGCGCACCTCGTGCATGTCGCCGGTGATCTCGGGGCGGTCGGTCGCCATCGAGAAGCCATAGCGG
>DASYPD010000202.1:0-7493 GCA_036007005.1 Gemmatimonadales bacterium | reverse complement strand
CGTACCCGACCAGATGCGCCACCGCGGACCCCGCGCCGTAGACCCGGCGCGGCTCCGTTTGGATGACCAGCCCGGGTAACAGATAGCGATGCTCCTCGAGCCTCGAGATGGTCTCGAAGCGCGCGCCCGTGAACACCAGCGCCGGCTGGTAGGGCGCGCTTTGAAAACGGCGCACAATGGTGACTGCGCCGCCACTGTCGAGCGCGACCACCGTCTCCAGCCGACTGAGCACGGCGCGCAGAGAATCGGTGGAGGGGGCAAAGAGCTTGACCGTGTAGCCCGGCACATTGTCGGCGATGATGGCGTTGTAGCGATCGATGATTGCGCCCCGCGGCGCGAGCAAGGGCACCTGCCGCAGCCGGTTCTTCTCGGATTGCAGCCGGTAGTCGCGCACGTCGAGGACCTGGGCCCGGAAGAACGCCCCGACCAGAACCAGGAAAATGATCCCGAGCAGCAACTGCGCGACGGCGGTGCGATCCCGCAACCGCTCGGCGGTGAGCCCGTTCATGCTTCGATCCGGATGGCGAACCAGTTGCGGAACAGCAGCAGAATGAGCGTGCCGGCGGTGGCGGTCGTAAGGGCCTGCAGCGGGGCCCAGATGAGCAAGGCACTCCAGAGTTGACCCGCGGGGGTGCCGCTGACCACCAAGACGAGAGCGTTCCGGAGCAGCACGCCGCCCGCAAAGAGACCGGCGTTCACCAGCAGGTTGTCGGGAAAGAAAACCGCTCTGCCCCAGGAGGCGAGGTAGCCGACGACGGTATGAGCCAGCGCCGCGGCACCGAAGCTCGCCGGCGTCAGCACATCATTGACGAGCCCCACGATGAATCCAGCCAGCGCGGCAATCCCCGGCCGGGCACGGATCGCCACCAGCATGAGGGCGAGCAGCAGGAAGTCCGGCGCGGCCCGGCTGTCCCACAGCCGCGGCCGCACGTAGAAATGGAGCCCGGCGAGCAGGGCGAAGCCGAGATAGAGATAGAAAGGGCCGGTGCGCCGGGGACGCCGGGGGCTCATGGCGACGGCGCCCCCGCGCTGGCCCGCAGGATCAGCACGTGCGCGAGATGGCCCGGATTGGCGAGCGGCGCCAGCCGATAGATCCGCTCCCAGCCCAGCTCTTCCTTGCGCACGCCCGCCACCCGGCCGATCGGCACCCCGCGAGGATAGACCCCGCCCAGGCCCGAGGTGAGCACCATGGTGCCGGTTGCCACGGTATCCCGATAGGCGACGCCGCGGAACTCCAGGAATGCTTCGCTCGCGACCGTATTCAGGGAGGGGGCGACGATGCCTAACACGCTGCCGTCCTCTGTCGCCGCGCTCACCCGGAAGTCGGGATGCGCCCAGGTCATGGCGACGGCGTTGGGCCCGCCCACACTGAGCAGCACTCCCACCAGGCCTTCGGGAGAAATGACCGGGTCGCCGGGCTTGATTCCCGTTGTGGCACTGACGCCCAGGAGCAGGGTGCGCCCGTCGGTGGGCGTAGCCTGATGCAGCACCTCGGCGGGCACCGTCCCCAGGGGAGTACGGCTTCGCAGGGCCAGCAGAGCGCGGAGCCGCTCATTCTCGGTGGCAAGCTCGGCGAGCGATTGCGCGGCGAACAGGGCAGAATCTCGCTCGCCCTGCAGCGCCTGGAAGCGGGACCGGCTGGTGCGTCCTTCCACCGCGCGCTGCTGCAGCCAGAGCAAGGGAAGCAAGGCGGTCTGCCGGATCCCGTTGGCGAGCGAAAGGCCCCAGCGCTGGGGCAGCGCGATCGCCCCGACCGAAAGCAAGAGACAACCGAGGAAAAGGAGGGTGTCGCTCCGTGAGGTAGCGCGGCCCGCCCGCATCATGTCAGCTGGTGAGCACGCTCCGGTACTTCTCAAAGTCGTCGAGGATGCGGCCGGTGCCTCGCACCACACAGGTGAGCGGATCCTCATCGAGATGGATGGGGAGTCCGGTTTCCTGCTGCAACAGCAGGTCGAGCCCCCGGATCAGCGCACCGCCACCGGTCATGATGATGCCGCGGTCCACGATGTCGCTCGCGAGCTCGGGTGGGGTGATCTCGAGCGCGCGGCGCACGGCGTCCACGATCTGTTGCACGGGTTCCTGGATCGCCTCGCGAATTTCGCTGGAGTGCACCCGCACGGTCTTGGGAATACCGGACACGAGGTCGCGGCCCTTCACTTCCATCTCCCGCTCTTCGCCCGTGGGATAGGCCGAGCCGATCTTGATCTTGATGGCCTCCGCCGTGGGCTCACCGACCAGCAAGTTGTAGTTCTTGCGCATGAACTGCACGATGGCCTGGTCGAGCTCGTCACCGCCGGTGCGAATCGAGGTATCGCTCACGATACCGGACAGCGCGATCACCGCAATCTCCGTGGTGCCGCCGCCGATGTCGATCACCATATTGCCCGTGGGCGTCTCCACCGGCAGGCCCACCCCGATCGCCGCCGCCATCGGCTCGGCCACCATGAGAACCTGCTTGGCGCCGGCGGTCTCCGCGGAATCGCGCACCGCGCGGCGCTCCACCTCGGTGATTCCCGATGGCACGCAGACAATAACCCGCGGCTTCACGCGGAAGATGTGCTTGTCGATGATGGTCTTGAGGAAATAGCGCAACATCTTCTCGGTGACGTCGAAGTCCGCGATGACGCCGTCTTTGAGCGGCCGCACCGCGATGATGCCGTCGGGGGTGCGACCGAGCATGCGCTTCGCCTCGAGCCCGACGCCCTTGATCTTGCCCGTCGTACGCTCCAGCGCCACCACCGACGGCTCGTTGAGCACGATGCCCTCGCCGCGCACATAAATAAGTGTATTGGCTGTGCCGAGATCGACCGCGATTTCGTTGGCGGGAAAAATGTTGCCGAGTTTCCAGCGGGAAAACGTTCTCACGATGACACCGGAGAGGAGCTACTAGCTATCCTAATGGCGCACTTAGACTTCCACAAGCGCTCAAGGCAAGAGTCAAGCCAGGATACCCGTGCTGCCGAAGCCTCCTTCTCCTCGTTCCGTTGGTGAGAGAGTACTCACTAGCGCAAATTCAGCTGGTTCGACTCGGGCCATAACGAGCTGGGCGATGCGCATCCCGCGCGAGATGGCGAAGCGCTCCGTGCCCAGGTTGATGAGGGCGATCTTGAGCTCGCCGCGGTAGTCGCTGTCGATCGTCGCGGGGCTGTTGGCGAGGGTGACACCGTGCCGCAGCGCAAGCCCCGAGCGGGGCCGGATCTGGATCTCATAACCGCGGGGAATGGCGACCGCAAACCCGGTCGAGAAGAGCCGCCGCTCACCGGGGGCGAGCTCGGCGGCGTCCGCGCTGGCGATGTCGAAGCCCGCACTGCCGGCGGTGGCGCGAGCCGGGAGCGGCAGGCCCTCACCGTGCGGAAGGCGGGCGATCGGGATCTCGATCATGAGGGAGAAGCTTTCAGGCTCTTAGAGCACCGTCTCCAGAGGCGCAAGCGGAAGGCCGAACGCCTCCGCCACGCCGGGATATACCACCTTCCCCTCCACGATGTTCAATCCCAGCGCCAGCGCGCGATCGTCCTTGCAGGCCTGCTTCCACCCCTTCTTGGCGAGCTTCACTCCGTAAGAGAGGGTGGCATTGGTGAGGGCGAGCGTCGAGGTGCGAGGAACCCCGCCGGGCATATTGGCTACCCCATAATGGAGGATGCCGTCCACGAAGTAGGTGGGATCCTCGTGCGTGGTGGGTCGAATCGTCTCCACGCAGCCGCCCTGATCCACGGCCACGTCCACGATCACGGCACCCTGTTGCATGCGCTTGAGGTCGGCACGGGTCACCAGGTGCGGCGCCTTGGCGCCCGGCAGCAGCACCGCGCCAATGACGAGGTCGGCCCGCGCGATGGCTTCCAGAATGTTGAAGCGATTTGAGTAGATGGTCTTGACGTTTGCGGGCAGGACATCGTCGAGATAGCGGAGCCGCTCCAGCGAGACATCGAGGATGCTCACGTTGGCGCCCAGGCCGGCCGCCATCTTGGCGGCGTTGATTCCCACCACCCCTCCACCAATGATGACGACTTTCGCGGGGGCTACACCGGGGACGCCGCCCAACAGCACACCCCGCCCGCCGTGCACTTTCTCGAGGTACTTGGCTCCTTCCTGCACGGCCATTCGCCCGGCCACTTCCGACATCGGCGTGAGCAGAGGCAGCTCCCCACTCGGCAATTGCACCGTCTCATAGGCGATCGCCACGGCGCCCGAGTCAATGACCGCGCGAGTCAGCGCTTCTGCCGCGGCGAAGTGGAAATAGGTGTAGATCACCTGGCCGCGCCGCATCCTGGGCCACTCGACCGCGATAGGCTCCTTTACCTTCATGATCATCTGGGCAGTCGACCAGACTTCCTCGGGCGCGGCGACGCTGCGGGCGCCCGCCGCGACGTACTGCTCGTCACTGAACCCGCTGCCGAGTCCCGCGCCGCGCTCCACCGCAACCTCGTGACCCTGAGCGACCATCAACTCGCATCCCGCCGGCACCAGGGCGACGCGGTTTTCGTTGGTTTTGATCTCTTTCGGGATTCCGATGAGCATTGACGCTCCGATCAGTGAGTAGCGAGTAGCGAGTAGCGAGTAGTGAGTAGTGAGTAGAGAGTAGTCTGACAGGCTAGGCAGTTCACTACTCACTACTCACTACCCACTACTCACTACTCACTAGTTGGTCCCAACCGTACCACACACCATCGAGCGGGCTCAAAATACTCCGCCGCGAGAGCGTTGACAGCGTCAGGGCCGATGGCGTCGATCTCCGCCAGGATCTCATCGAGCCTCCGATAGCGGTCGGCATGCAGTACCGTGCCGGCGAGTCGGTGCATGCGGCTCGAGGGACTTTCCAGCGACAGCATGATCTGACCCTTCAGCTGCCGCTGCCCGCTGGCCAGCTCCTCGGACGAGAGGCCTTCCCGCGAAAGACGGGCGAGCTCGGCGCGGATCACCTGCTCCGCCTCCCCGGCGGAGCCAGGGTGGGTGCCGACGTAGACGCCGAGCGTTCCGGTACTCTGATAGAGATGTTGGTAGGCGTACACCGCATAGGCCAATCCCAGTTCTTCGCGGACCCGCTGGAACAGCCGGCTCGACATCCCGCCACCCAACAGATTGATCAGGACGGCCAGCGCATAACGGCGGGGATCCTTTCCGCCGAAGCAATCGGTGCCCAGCACGATGTTGGTTTGAGCGGTATCTCGCGTCTCGACAAGGACCACGCCGCGGCGCGCGGGAACCGGGTCCACGGGCGGCTGGGGCGGCTCGAGGCTGCCCTCGAACCAGCCCTCACGCTCGAGCACTGTCAGGAGCTGGGCATGATCCACATGTCCGGCGGCAGCGATGACGCAGTTGCCCCGATAGTACCCGCGCCGGTGCAGCGCCGCGAGCTCAGGGATACGCAGGCTGGTGATGCTTTCGGGAGTTCCCAGGATGGAGTAGCCATAGGGATGCTCCGGCCAGAGCGTGCGGGCATGCAGCTCGAACACCAAATCGTCGGGTGTATCGAGCACGCTATTGATCTCGTCGAGCACCACCTTGCGCTCGAGCTCGAGATCCTCGGCACGCAAGAGCGGGTGACGGACCAGGTCGGTGAGCACTTCCACCGCCAGCGGGACGTCCGCGTCGAGCACGTGGGCCTGAAAAGAGGTATGGTCGCGCGAGGTATAGGCATCGAGCGAGCCACCCCGGACTTCGAGCTCTTCGGCAAGCTGCTTGGCGCTGCGCCGCTCGGTGCCCTTGAAGACGAGGTGCTCGAGCAGATGCGCGGCACCCATGAGGTCGCGGGATTCGTGCACGCTGGCGGAGCGGATCCAGATGCCCACGGCCGCTGAACGCACTCCCGGCAGATGCTCCGAAAGCACGGTCAGCCCATTGGGGGCGATGGAGCGAACTAGGCCTTCATCGAGGGTTTGGTGGTCCACCTATTCTTTCGGAAGCAGCGCCTTGCGGGATAGCTTCATCCGCCCCCGCTCGTCCACCTCGAGCAGCTTGACCTGCACGATGTCCCCCTTCTTCACGACATCCTCGGTCTTCTCGGTGCGACCGTGCTGCAGCTCACTGATGTGGAGCAGCCCTTCGACGCCGGGGATGATTTCGACGAAAGCCCCGAATGGCGTGGTGCTCTTGACCGGCCCTTCATAGACCTTGCCGACCTCGGGCTCGGCCACGATCGCCATGACCATCTCGCGCGCTTTCTGTCCCGCCTCACCGCCCACGGCGGCGATCGTCACCACGCCCGAATCCTCGATGCTAATCTTGGCGCCGGTGGCGTCCTGGATGCCGCGAATGGTCTTGCCCTTGGGACCGATGACGTCACCGATCTTGTCCGGCTTGATCTGGATGGTGAAGATCCGGGGCGCGTGGGGGGAGAGCTCGGACCGCGGAGCGGCGAGCGCCCGCTTCATTTCGCCCAGGATATGCAGCCGTCCCCGTTTGGCCTTGGCGAGCGCCTCTTCCATCAGCTTGAGGTCGATTCCCCCGATCTTGATGTCCATCTGGATCGAGGTGATCCCCTGCTCGGTCCCGGCGACCTTGAAATCCATATCGCCCAGATAGTCCTCCGAGCCGAGGATATCGGTCAGAATGGCGACCCGGTCGGCTTCCTTGATCAAGCCCATGGCGACGCCGGCGCAGGGAGCCTTGAGCGGCACGCCCGCGTCCATGAGGGCCAGCGAGCCGCCGCACACCGTCGCCATCGAGGAGGAGCCGTTCGACTCCAGGATCTCCGACACGATCCGCAAGGTGTAGGGAAAGCTGTCGAAGGCGGGCAAGAGCGGTTGCAGCGCGCGTTCCGCGAGCGCGCCGTGCCCGATCTCCCGGCGGCTGGTGCCCCGGATCATCTTCACTTCGCCGGTCGAATAGGGCGGGAAATTGTAGTGCAGCATGAACGACTTGGTCGTCTCGCCGGCCACATCGATCGAATCGATGCGCTGCTCGTCATCGCTGGTTCCCAGCGTCACGGCGACCAGGGCCTGGGTCTGTCCCCGGGTAAAGAGCGCCGAGCCGTGGGCCCGGGGAAGCACGCTGGTCTCGATGCTGATGGGCCGGACGGTATCGAGGTCGCGGCCATCGACGCGTTCGCCCTTGTCGAGCACCTGGGCCCGCATCACGCGGTATTCAATTTCCTCGATCTCGTGCGCGATCTCCCGGGCCCGGTCGGGGAACTCCAGGGCGAGCTTGGTGACGACTTCCTTCTTGACTCCCGCGAGCCCGGCCGCGCGGGCCGCCTTATCCTTTGCGTTGATCGCCTTGGCCATGTCCTTCTCGACGAGGTCCCGCACTCGTTTCCCGAGCGGCTCATCCGACAAGGCCTGGGTCCACTCCATCTTCGGCTTGCCCTCTTTGGCGACGAGCTGTTCGGCGAGCGTCACCAGCTCACGAATGCCCTTCTGCGCCACCTTCAGCGCATCGAGCATTTCGCTCTCGGAGACTTCCAGCGCTCCGCCCTCGACCATGATGATGGAATCAGCGCTGCCGCTCACGGTGAGATCGATGCTGGAGAACTCGAGCTGATGGAAGGTCGGGTTGAG
>DASYPD010000201.1:0-4771 GCA_036007005.1 Gemmatimonadales bacterium | reverse complement strand
CCCGGCTGCGCAGCGCTTTGATGGCCTGCACCGCCGAGGCGATGGCGACGTCGCGCTCGCTGCTGGTTCCGCCGGTGAGAACGGTGATGCGCATAGGGGCTAGGGGCTAGGGACTAGGGGCTGGGGAGGGGCAAGTAAAGTCTGGAAATGGGGCTGTTCCCTAGTCCCCAGTCCCTAGCCCCTAGTCCCTATGAGCTGCTGCAACAGATCGTACCGCGAAACTATCCCGACCAGCTTGCCATCCTGCTGCACGAGCGTCGCGGGATTCTCACGGGTGAGCATCGGCGCCAGGCGATCGGTCGGGAAGGACGCATCCACGACCGGAAAAGGAGGATCCATGACCTCGCGCACCGGCCGGTCGAGCATCGCCGGCTGTGCGAGCGCCTTGGTCATCAGCATGCTTTCGGTCAAGCCGCCGATGCAGTCTCCATCGTCCACGACCGGAATTTGGCTCACGCTCCAGGTCGCCATGAGATTGAGGGCCTGGCGGACCTGCGCCGCGGGGGCGACGCTCACCAGGCTGGGGGCGCCTTTGGCCCGCCGGGCCAGCAGCTGACCGACGGTGATGCGCGGCGCGTCGAGCAGTTGGTTCTCCTGCATCCAGTCGTCGTCGAAAACCTTGGAGAGGTAACGCTCCCCGGTATCGCACAAAATGGTGACGATGCAGGAATTCGGAGCGTCGAGCTCCCGAGCGAACTGCAGGGCCAGCACGACGTTGAGCCCGGTGGATCCTCCGACCAGTATCCCCTCTTCGCGCGCCAGCCGCCGCGCCATCCGCATCGATTCGCGATCGGAGACCTGGCGGAACTCATCGATGACGTCCCACCATATCGTGCTGGGCACCTTGTCGCCCCCGATGCCCTCCACTTTGTAGGGCGACCCTTCCCCGAGCGCCCGGCTGTGATGGTAGCCGGTGTAGAGGGAGCCGACCGGATCGCCGGCGATCACGCGCACCGCGGGATTCTTTTCCTTGAGGAACTTCCCCGCGCCGCTGACCGTGCCCCCGGTGCCTGCGCCGGCGACAAAGTGAGTCACCTTGCCGCCCGTTTGCTCCCAGATCTCGGGGCCGGTGGTTCGGTAGTGGACTTCGGGATTGACGGGATTGTAGAACTGATTGGCCAGCACGGCACCCGGAGTGTCCTTCACGATCTGCTTGGCTTTCATCACGTAATTCTCGGGGTGATCCGGCGGCACCGCGGTTGGCGTGATCACCACCTCGGCGCCGTAGGCCCGGAGCAGCCGCACTTTTTCCTGCGACATCTTGTCGGGCAGGGTGAAGATGCAGTGATAGCCTTTGAGGGCCGCCGCAATCGCGAGTCCCACCCCGGTATTGCCACTGGTGCCTTCCACGATGGTACCGCCGGGCCGGAGCTCGCCGCGCCGTTCTGCGTCTTCAATAATCGCGAGCCCGATGCGGTCCTTCACCGAGCCACCGGGATTGCTGTACTCCGCCTTTCCGAAGATCGGCGTCCGCAATCCCGCGCCCACCCGCCCCAGCCGGATGAGCGGCGTCCAGCCGATCGTCTCGAGTGCCGACTCATAGGGTTGGAGATGCTGCGGCGTCATGGCGTGGTGCCTCCCCCTTCCCGGTCGGGATGGCGGAAACGAACCGGCTGAGTGAAGAGCGTGGCGATGGCCACCCCGCTGCGGAGCGCGGGAGCGTAATGCAGCCGGGGAGTGGCAGCCAGCGCCGCCGAATCGAGCGCCGGGTAGCCGCTCGATTCCTGCACCCTGCTGGAGTCCCGAACCAGCTGTCCGGTCGCGTCGACGAAGAGACGCAGCAGAACCGTTCCGCTGATCCGGAGCTGGTACAGCGTAGGGGGATACTCGACGGGCGATTCCGGATCGAGCGCCACGGGGGGTTCGTCACCGCGAGCGGAACCAGCGGCGGCATCCGCGGGGAGTGTCACCGTGGCAGCAGACCTGGGGCGGCAACCCGCGGCGAGAGCGGCGACCAGACAACCTGCGACGAGCCCGCGAGCCCTTCTCATGGGGGGAAACTACTTCGGTTCAGGCATGACTGCTGGCTCGCCGCTGCAGTTCCGCCAGGCGATTGAGCGCGTCGAGCGGAGTGAGGGTGTTGAGATCGAGGCCACGCAGCTCGTCGAGCGTCGCGTTCGGCGCGGCTTCGTGGAAGAGGGGAAGCTGGCCGGGATCGGGATCGGCCCGCGGCGCTCCCGGAACGACACGATGTTCTCTTTCCAGCGTGCGCAAGACCGCGTTGGCACGGGTCACGACCTCGGGCGGCAGGCCAGCCAGCTGGGCGACGTGAATCCCGTAGCTCCGGTCGGTGCCGCCCGGCTCGAGCCGATGGAGGAACAACACCTTTCCAGCGGACTCGCGGACGGCGACGTTGAGATTACGGGCATGCTGCAACTGCTCGGGCAGCTGCATCAGCTCGTGATAGTGGGTAGCGAACATGGTCTTGCAGCCGAGCGTATCGTGCAGGAATTCGGTGACGGCCCAGGCAATCGCGACGCCATCGTAGGTCGATGTCCCGCGGCCGATCTCGTCGAGCAGCACCAGTGAGCGCTGGGTGGCACCGTGCAGGATCGCGCTGGTCTCGCTCATCTCCACCATGAAGGTAGACTGCCCGCGCGCCAGATTGTCCGACGCGCCGACCCGGGTGAAGAGCCGGTCTACCACGCCGATACGGGCCGCGTCGCAGGGGACGAAGCTGCCGAGCTGCGCCAGGATGACGGAGAGGCCGATCTGGCGCAGGATCGTACTTTTGCCCGCCATGTTGGGTCCGGTGACAAGCAGCACCCGGGCCGCAGGATCGAAGCGCACGTCGTTCGGCATGAAGGCCTCCCGCGGCATCAGGCGCTCGAGCACCGGGTGCCGTGAGGCCGTGAGCTCGATGGCGAAGTCTTCCGTGACGACGGGCCTCACATAGCGATTGGCGACAGCCGTTTCCGCCAGTCCGGTCCAGACATCGAGGCGGGCCAGCACCCGGGCGGTCTGCTGGATGCGGGTGATGGCTGCGCCCACCAGACCGCGGAGCGTGGCAAAGAGCTCGGCCTCGCGGAGCGCCATGCACTGCTCGGCGCCCAGGATTTTTGCCTCATACTCGCGCAGCTCCGGGGTCACGAAACGCTCCGCAGTGGCGAGGGTCTGCCGCCGCTCGTAATCGGCCGGCACCTTGGCGCTGTGCACGTTGGTGATCTCGAGATAGTAGCCGAAGACCTTGTTGTAGCCGACCTTGAGCGAGGGAATTCCGGTTCGCTCGCGCTCCCGCTGCTGCAGGGAAGCGATGTACTGTTTGCCGCCGTCGCGCAGTGAACGGCTTTGATCGAGGTCGCCATCGTAGCCGGGCCGAATCACGCCACCCTCGGCAAGCGTCACGGGTGGACGGTCGACGAGTCCCGCGGCAAGCTCGGCGGCGAGGTCGTCGAGCAGATCCAGATCCGCGAGGAGTTCAGCGAGCAGTGACCGGTGACCGGTGACCGGCGAGCAGTCCCCACACAGACCCGCCAGAGCCTCCCGCAACTTCGGCAGCCGCAGAAACGAATCCCGCAGCGCGGCGAGCTCACGGGGCGTCGCGCGGCCCGCGGCAGCTCGGCCCGCCAGACGCTCGAGATCGCGGACGCCGTCGAGCGTCTCCCGCACCGCCGCGCGATGCAGCGAATCGCGCACGGCGGTCTCGACCGCATCGAGTCGACTGGTAATGGCCGCGGAGTCCCGCAGGGGCGAAAGCAGCCAGCTCCGCAGCAAGCGCGCCCCCATAGGCGTCACGGTGCGGTCAATGGCCTCGAGCAGGGTGGTTCCCTTGGCGCCCGCGCGCAGTGGCTCGACCAACTCGAGGTTCCGGCTCGTCATCTCGTCCAGCCAGAGAAACTGGGCGGAGCGGCGGATGGTTGGCCGCCCCAGATGGGGCAAACCACCTGGCTTGAGCTCGCCGAGGTACCGCAACAGTGCTCCCGCGGCGCCAATCGCCGCGGCGTCGGATTCCGAGAGCCCAAGCCCATCGAGCGAGGCCAGTCCGAAATGACGCGGCAGCTCGTCACGCGCGAGCTCGGGATCGAATTCCCAGCGTTCTCGCGGGGTTCGCAGGACCTCCGGCGCCGCGGTCGACTCGGTTCCCGCGATAAGAACCAGCTCCGCGGGCTTGAGCCTGCCGAGCGCCTCGGAGAGCTCGGCCGGAGCAGTGAGCTCGAGGAGGAACTCGCCCGTCGTGAGGTCGATGGCGGCAATGCCGCTCGAGCTGCCCTCCGCGATCGCGACAATCCAGTTATTCCGTCCTCCCGCCACCCAGCCGTCCTCCAGCAACGTTCCCGGCGTGACGGTCTCGATCACTTCGCGCCGGACCAGTCCCTTGGCCTGCCGGGGATCTTCGACCTGCTCGCAGATGGCGACGCGATAGCCCTGCCCGACCAGCTGCTTGAGGTAGTCGGTTGCCGCCTTGACCGGCACGCCCGCCAGGGGAACCCCGTCTCCGCGCGAGGTGAGCGTGATGCTGAGCACCCGGGAGGCGAGCTCCGCATCCTCGAAAAACATTTCGTAGAAATCGCCCATTCGAAAAAACAGGATCGCATCGCGGTGCCGCGATTTCACCTCGCGATACTGCTGGAGGACCGGGGTATTTTCCGAGAGCGTGACGCTCACGGGACGCGAACGAGAAAGGGACGGCCGCCCAGGCGTGCCTTGAGCTGCGTCAACGCCGTCTCGGCCTCGGAGCGGGTGCGGAAGGCGCCGGCACGGATTTTCAGATAGCCGCCTTCCTTTATCGCGACGGCGTCGAATCCGGCGCGCCTGACCCGGGCGAGTGCTG
>DASYPD010000200.1:0-2692 GCA_036007005.1 Gemmatimonadales bacterium | reverse complement strand
CGCGCTGGCGGGCCCGGCGGTCAACGTGGTGATCGCAGGGGTGCTGTTCCTGCTGGCGCGCGGCGTCCATGGCTCGGCGGCGGAGCTCGCCATGCGCGGCGCCCCACTGCAGACCTTGCTCACCGTCAATGTGGTGATGGTGCTGTTCAACATGATCCCGGCCTTCCCGATGGACGGCGGGCGGGTGCTCCGCGCGGCGCTCGCGCTCCGGCTCCCGTACGCGCGCGCGACGCGGATCGCTTCGCTGATCGGCCAGGGGATCGCGCTGCTGTTCGGGATCGGGGGACTCTTCACCAACAACGTGATGCTGATGTTCATCGCGCTGTTCGTGTTCCTCGCCGCCTCGGAAGAGCGCGCGCTGGTGCAGACGCGCGCGTCCCTGACCGGGCTCCCGGTGCGCGCGGCGATGGTCTCGGACTTCCGCACCCTCGACGTGAGGGAGCCGCTGCAGCGCGCGGTGGAGTATCTCGTGGCCGGAAGCCAGCAGGACTTTCCGGTAGTGGATGGCGACCACTTGGTGGGTGTCCTCACGCGTGGAGATCTAGTGATGGCCCTGCAGCAGATGGGCGCCCACGTGCCGGTGGGGGACGTGGTGAAGCGCGACCAGGATCATGCGGACGCGGGCGAGCCGCTCGAGGAGGCTCTCCAGCGCATGCGCGAGCACGCCCGCACGGCGCTTCCGGTGCTCCAGCATGGGGATCTGGTGGGACTCATCACGCTGGAGAACGTCGGCGATCTGCTGCTGGTCCGGGATGCGCTCAGACGCTACGCCGGGAGCAAGCCCGTGTGAGAAGGACGGACCGCCTTGCCCGCCCGCGGCCTTCTCTCTGACGACGTGTATTCCCGACGGTATGCGGCGATTCCAAATCCACTCTGAACCGGCCCGCGGTCGCATACCGGTGGGTCGGCTCGCGGCGCTGGCGGCGCTGCTCGTGGCGGGCTTCATGGTCCTGCGTGGGACCGCCGGCCCGCACTTCCGAACGCTTCGCCCCGGGCTCGAGTTCGCGATCATTCGCGGCGAGCCCTTCTGCCGCCGCGGCTCCTCCCAGATCGCGGTGATGCGGCTCGACCCGGAGCGCACCCGCCTTCATGTCCAGCACTACTCGCGCCAGCCGGACGCCAGGCCGATGAACATCGTGGAGTGGCAACGCAACACCAGGGCGCTCGCGGTGTTCAACGCCGGCCAGTACTACCCGGATTACTCTTACATGGGGATGCTGGTGAGCGGCGGCGAGGTGATCTCCCATCGCCTTCATCCCGACTACAAGGCGGCGCTGGTGGCCGCGCCGCTCAGGGGCGGGCCGCGAGCCTGCGTGCTCGATCTCACCCGGGAGCCGCTCGATCCCGGGTCGCCACGCTGGGGGGAAGTGGCCCAGTCGTTCATGCTGTTCGATCAATCCGGGGCGCTGCGCATCCGCAAGACCGGTCAGATCGCGAACCGTACCGTGGTGGCCCAGGACCGCCAGGGGCGGCTGCTGGTCTTCACCAGCGAAGGCGGTTACACGCTCCACGAGTTCGCGCAGCTCCTGCGCTCGCAGCCGCTCCACATCTCGCATGCCATGTCGATGGACGGCGGTTACGAGGCCGAGCTGTGCGTGCAGATCGGCAGCTTTCGCTATGCCAGCTTCGGGCGATGGGAGCGCGACCACGATTCCGACGCGCCGGGTGCCCGGGTGCCGTTGCCGGCGGTGGTGGCGGTGAGCGGGGAATGACCTCCTTTCCGTGTGCGCGCCCGGGCTGCCGGAACGTCTGCGGCCGCCGGGCCGCGCACCGGAAATGCCGCCGCCCGGGGCTGCCGACGGCGGTCTCGACGGCGAGCCATCCATGACCACCTTTCCCTGCGCCCGCTGCGGGGCTCCGCTGCGGCATGTACGCCCGCTCCGCGGCCCCCGGCATGGCGGCCCGCTCGAGATCCGCTGCCCGCGCTGCCGCTTCCTGATGTTCGACTACCCGCGGCCATGCGCCGGGATGCTGGTGCTCAAGGGTAGGAGCCTGCTGGTGCTGCGCCGGGGACACCATCCGCGCCGTGGCTACCTGGACACGCCGGGAGGGTTCATCGACGCGGGAGAGGACATCGAGGAAGCGGCGCGGCGCGAGCTGCTCGAAGAGACCGGCTTGAGCGTCGGGCGGCTTCGGTGGTTCGGCTTCTACTGGGACCGATATTTCCTACGGGGCTTCGGCTACTTCCCGACCATGAACTTCTACTACCTCGCGCGCTGGCGCTCGGGGGAGCCCAAGGCCGCGGACGACGCCGCGAGCGTCGAGTGGATGCCGATCGAGCGCATCGGTCGCGCCCGTGCTCGGTTTGCCTGGAGGCACATGCACGCGGTGGTGCGGGACTTGAGGCGCCTGGTTCGGTGAATCCAAGGATTGCGGCTCCCTCTCGGGAGCAGTAGGTTGTGCCGCCATGAGAGCGTTGCCGCTGGCCGCCGCCCTTTGGTGTCTCCTGGTCGCGGCACGGGTCCGAGCCGATGCGTTCTCGGACTTCCGCATCCCTCGACACAGTTGGTTCTCACTCTCCGGTGATTTCTTTGGATACGCCAATCCCTCGAGCGGGCATTACGTGTTTGGTCAGTCGAAGTCGGGGTTCCTCTCGGGATCGCTCAGTGGGACTGGCTCGTGGGTGCTCGATTCCGATAAGCGGCGGGATCTCATCTCGCTGAGCCTCCGCACCAGGGCAGGCTCAACCCAT
>DASYPD010000199.1:0-3759 GCA_036007005.1 Gemmatimonadales bacterium | reverse complement strand
GCCAGTTCCCGTCGTTCAGATACAGCGCGTTAGGCCCTTCAATCCGGCAAAGATAGATATCAAGCCGGCCGTCTCCGTTCACATCGCCGAGCGCAACACCGGAGCCGTCCATGAGATGACGATTGCGCTGCGCCGCGGAATCGGAAACCGTATTGGCGAAATTGATGCCGGTGGTCGCGGGGGAAAGCGAAGTAAACCCGTCCGGCAGGCGGCCGGGGCCGCCGAGCTCCCGCCACCGATGGCCGGCTTCGCTGACCCAGGGCCCCGGGCCAGGGACAGAGCCGCAAGCCGCGAGCAGAATCAGGCCGATTCCGGAGACGGCTCCGGAGCGGACGTGCGTGCGGGATTCCGGCTGGGCGTCTCTCAACGCACGTATAGTAACCCCTCAGTGGGCGGCTTCGACCCTCGCAGGGCGGGTGCTCGCAGCTGCCGGAAAGCGACGGTTCTTATGTGGCAGATCGCGATCATCGCCGCGTTGCTCGCAGGAGTGACCTCCGGCGCGGAGCAACGAATGGGTGAGTCCAGGAAAGCCACCCTAAGGGACAGCGCCGGCAAAGAGGTCGGACAGGTGACGCTCCGCGAGGATCGCGGCGCCATCAAGATCGACGTCCGGGTGCGCGGGCTCACGAAGGGACGCCATGGGATCCACCTCCACGAAACCGGCCTGTGTGATCCCCCGGGGTTCGCATCGGCGGGTCCGCATTACAACCCTCATGGAAAGCAGCATGGGCGCCGCAACCCCCAAGGTCCCCACCTCGGCGATCTCGGCAATATCAGCGTCGGAGGGAAGGGCTGGGGAAACAAGACCATCACGGTGAGGAGCGAGGAGACCCTAGCCGGCCTGAAGTCCTTCCTGGGCGACAAGGGCCGGGCCCTGATTGTCCATGCCAGCCCGGACGACGAGAAAACCGATCCATCCGGAAACTCAGGACCAAGGATTGCTTGCGCTGCGGTTCAGTGACAGTGTGAAGTAGCAGTGGGCAGTGGCAGTGGGCAGGGAGTGAGCAGTCACTGCCCACTGCTACTTCCCACTGTCACTGGCTCTTCGCCATCATCCGTTTGATGGGCCGTACCAGCAGCGCCAGGATCAGCGCGAACAGCAGCGCCACCACAGTCACGGTCCCAAAGATCTGCTGGCCGGAGAATTTCTCGGTCAGTCCCGCCACGGTCCCCGCGATCTTGTTGCCGACGGAGGTCGCCAGGAACCAGACGCCCATCATCAGTCCGGTAACTCGTGCCGGCGCCAGTCTCGTCATCGCGGACAGGCCAACCGGACTCAGGCAGAGCTCGCCGACCGTGTGCAGGAAGTAGGTGAGCACCAGCCAGAGCGGGCTCACCTTCTGTCCGCTGGCCGACGCCGTCGCGGCCAGAATCATCACCGCGAATCCGGTGCCGAGAAAGAACAGGCCGAGCGAGAATTTCGCGGGCGTTGAGGGATCTTTGCCCTTCCTGCCGAGACTCACCCAGACCCATCCCGCGACCGGAGCCAGGACGATGATCAAGAGGGCGTTGACTGACTGGAGCCAGCTGGCCGGATAACTGATTCCGAAGATCGTATTCCGGGTCTGATTCTGGGCGAACAGATTGAGCGTCGAGGCGGCTTGCTCGAACGCCGACCAGAACACGGTGGCGGCGAGGAACAACACCAGGATCACGACCAGGCGCTTGCGCTCATCCGAAGTCCACTCGCCTGCCGTGAACAGCCAGGCGAAGAAACCGACGACGACCCCGACGAGCACGAAATCCATCGCCCCGCTCACTCTCGTGGCGGTGACCGACATCACCCCGCTCCGTGACAGCACCACCAAGATCGCGATGACGACCAAGATCCCCCCTAGGGCGAGCCCCAGCTTGCGGCGGGAGGCGGCAGCAGCCTCCGGCGTGGTCGCGCCGAATACCGCGAGGCCTGCGTTCCCCAGCCGCTTGCCGGTGAGCACGTATTGCAGCAACCCCAGCGACATGCCGAGCGCGCCAAAGCCGAAGCCGAAGTGCCAGGAGGTCGTCGGATCGATGCCCAGCTTGGCGAGGATGTGCTGGAAGCCCACGCCCTGCGCGAGCCAGCCGCAGATCAGCGGCGAAAAGGTGGCGCCGACGTTGATACCCATGTAGTAGATGGAAAAGCCGGCGTCGCGCCGGACATCGTCCGGAGTGTAGAGCTGGCCGACCAGGGCCGAGATGTTGGGCTTGAGCATCCCGGTGCCCAGGGCGATGAAGATGAGCCCGGGATAGAAGAAGAAGGTTCCGTGGGGAATGGCGAGGCAGAGCTGCCCGCACATGATGAGCACACCGCCCCAGAACACTGAACGGCGCAGCCCGAGCACCTTGTCGGCCACCCATCCGCCGGGGAGCGACATGAGATAAACCGAGGCGGCGTAGGTGCCGTAGATCGCGCCGGCCCGCTCCACGCCCCAGCCTAACCCGCCAAGAGCGAGGGGCGCGGTCATGAAGAGAATCAGGATGGCCCGCAGGCCGTAGAAGCTGAAGCGCTCCCACATCTCGGTGAAAAAGAGCGTGGAGAGCCCGGAGGGATGGCCGAAAAAGGCGGTGTCGGGGTTCTTAGGCACGCGGGGCCCCATTGATGGTGTGCGGTGAGCGGTGAGCGGTGAGCGGGAGGGGGAGGGGGTGGGGATCGACCCGCTCACCGTTTACCGCTCACCGCTTACTGTTTCCCGAGCTTTTTCTTGAGCAAATCCAGCTGCTGCTGCACCGCTTGCTCTTTCGCGTCGCGCTCCGCCTTCATCCGGAGCGCCTCGAGCTCGCGGTCGGATTGGTCGGCGGCGGGAGCCGGACCGGGTGGCGCGCTGCCGTGGCGGACCGCCTTGAGCTGTTCGGCCAGACTCTCGTATTCGCGTTCCACGTAGGCCAGTTCGTCCCGGATGACTCCGAGCTTGCGTTCGAGCAGGCCCACCCGCTCCCGGTGCTTCGCGGCGAATTCCGCCGCGATGCGATCGGTTTCCGTATCGCCGATCTCGCGCGCGAGCCGGCCCCGCCGCTCCGCATCCTGCAGGCGTTGCGCTTCCACCGCGAGCTCTCGCTCGGCGGCGCCCAGTGCATCGCGGCTCTGTCCGGCCGCTACCTTGAGCTCGACCAGCGCGTCATGAAGACCGGCGGCCCGGGCCCGCCGATCGAAGGTGCCGTCCCCGGAGAGCAGGCGGTCCAGCCGCGCGCGTAACGCATCGAGGCCCATCGATCCAATGTTACTGTGGCAAGCTATCTTTGGGAATCAAGCGGAGTCACCGGATTGTCACTCATGAAGGCCACCCTCCCGCTCTGCCTGCTTGCGCTGTGCTCCGGCTGCTCCGCCGGCAAACCGGGCAATTACGGCTGCGGCATCGCCACCGTGGCTGGGCAGAGCATGTTGCTCGACCAGTTCAATCGCCCCGGCACGGTGCTGGCCGAGCTTCCCGCCAAGATTCCCGCCAGTTTGCCCGTGCGGGTCGCACTGGGGCCTGCGCTTCGCTCCGTGAGCGGCCGTGCGGACAGCATGCTCATCGTCGGGGTCGAAGGAACCCTGCCAGCTGCGCCGCCGCTCGGATTCGGCGTTATCGTGGTGAGCCCAGCGGGCCGTTCTGAGGGAGTGTTGTTGTACGAGGGCGATCCGATTCAGGGCGCTCCCCGGCTTGGTACGGTCAACCTCGGCGCGCGCGATCTCCCTCTCCTCGGGCTTCGGCTCGACATCACCCAGTTCGAGAAGCCTTCCTGCCCGATTTTTCCCGACTCCCTCAGGCGGTAGCGGCACCGCCCCCGGCAGTGTATCGT
>DASYPD010000198.1:0-3799 GCA_036007005.1 Gemmatimonadales bacterium | reverse complement strand
GAGGGTCGTCACCAGCTCGATCGTGCCCAGGGGATTTCCCCCACTCTCGGCGTAAAGCCGGGTGGCCAAGGCGCGCCGATCCGCAGGGAGGAAGTCCGCCATCCCTGCAAGGAGCCGCTCCACCTGCGCTTCGGTCAAAGGCCGGAGACCCAGCCGGACCAGACCGCCGGGGTCTGCGACAGCGAAGCCGTGCGGCACCGTCGTTAGAACGAGCAGGCAACGCGGGACGGGATGCCGGCAGAGGGTCTCGAGGACAACGCGGCTTTCGGGATCCGCGAAGTGCGCATCGTCGGTCATCAGCAGGACTGGCCGTTCCACGGCGACTTCGGCGATCGCGCGTGCCACCGCATCGGTGACCCGTTCCGAAGCAGCCGCCGGCGCGGATGAAGCCGGCATCCGAAAACGGGAAGCGATCTCGGGAACCAGCGACCCCAGGGTTGCCAGCGCCTCGGGCGGTGTAGCAGCGAGTCCCGGCGCTCCTGCCAGCTCCGCCAACAGGTGACGGAGCAGCACCCACGAGCGAGTCTGCTCGGCTTCGAAGGCGCGGGCCTGCAGCACCACGGGCCGGGGCTCGCGTTGCCGGACCCAGCGCGCGAACTCCTCAGCGAGGCGGCTTTTTCCGCTCCCGTCGTCACCTTCGATCAGCACCAGTCCCGGCTTCCCGGCGACAGCCGATTCCCAGAGCGCGGTGAGCGTGTCGAGTTCCGCCTCGCGCCCCACCAGGTCCGGGGAAAGCAGGGCTCGGCCGGCGGCGCCGCTGCCCGGCGAGCGGCCGGCAGCGCTCGCCGCCAGGGCCGCTTCGGTGTCGCGGAGAAAACCCGCCGAGGGCTCCACTTCGAGCTCTTCGCGCAACTGCCTGAGGAAGCTCTCCCGCGCGGCGGCAGCCTCGGTCCGGCGACCGGCGAGGGCCAGCAGCCGAACGTGGCGAGCTGCGGCCGACTCGTCGTAGGGGAAGGCTGCGGTCCAGGCTCGCGTCAGCGCTAACCCGGACTCCCAGGCACCGCGATGCTCCGCCTGGTCGGTAAGCTGTTCGACCGACGCAGCGAACCCCGCTCTCAGGCGCTGCCTTTCACGCTCCAGCCAGCCGCGGAATTCGTCGCCGGCGAGCGACTCGGCACCGGTGAGGAAATCACCCTGCCACAGTTCTACGACCGCCACGTAGTTGCCGGCGCCGGCGGCGGCCTCGAGCTCGGTCGCGTCGAGCGACAGCGAGGCGGGAAGGATGCAGACGGAGTCGTCCTGCTCGTCCAGCGCGGGTCCGACCGCGCGCCGCAGCTCCGTGAGCGCCTGACGGACCGAACGCCGGGCGCGCACGTCATCGTCGATCGGCCAGAAGAGCGCTGCGAGCTCCGAACGGGTGACCCGCTTGCCGGGCGACCGTGCGAGGTAGGCCAGCACAGTCAGGAGCTTGCGGCGGCCTGCAAGCAGCGGAGCGCCGTCTTCACCCCTAAGCCCCAAACGACCCAACGTTACCAGTTTCCGCATAGCTGCCAAACGCTTACACCTCTGAGATTTGGCGCCGCTGTGGCGCCGGCTTGGCACCACGTGCCTAACATGGCGGTCCCATGGCGATCCCGCAACGTGAGCCCACCGAGCCTTCGCCTCTTGGCGCTGATCGGCTGGACTACTACGTGGTCAAGATCCGCCGCTCCGCTGTCGCGCCAGGGAGTGGACTGGCTGGAATCGTGGAACGGCTGGGCAGCGGTGAGAAACGGGAGTTCACCAGCTGCGCGGAACTGGCTCGGCTGGTGGAGGACTGGTCACGCTGACGGCGTGATCCGCTCAGGAGAATCGATCATGCGTATTCCTGCGATGCTGGCGACGGCAGTCCTGGCTGCAACCGCGTGCGGTGGTGGAGGAGACAGCGTGGCGCCGCCTCCCCCGCCTCCTCCGCTCGGCGTAGCAACGGTCGAGGTGGCGCCCAGTAGTCCGAGCGTGATCCAGGGCGACACGCTGCGGCTCACTGCCACTGCGAAAACCGCGTCCGGCACCGTGCTGAGCGGCAAGACGGCAAGCTGGTCGAGCAGCAATGCTGCGGTGGCGACGGTCTCCTCGCTCGGAACGGTCACCGGGGTTACCCCGGGCAATGCGACGATTACGGCGACCGTGGAAGGGAAGACGGGAAGTGCCCAGGTGAAGGTTGAGCGAGGTGCGCCCCTTGACCTGGAGAGCAGCCGGGCGGTGAACGATTCGATCGGTCCCGCCGGTGGCGTGCTCACCGCGACCGGGAGCAACGGCATCACCTACACCCTCAGCGTTCCCGCCAACGCGCTGCTCACCCGCCGGCGGATCACCATGACTCCGGTGCGCGTGATCCGCACCGTCCCGCTTTCGGGCGTATTAGGTGCCGTAGACCTCCAGCCGTCGGGGCTCCGCTTTGCCAGGCCGGCGCGGCTCCGCATCGGCGCCTCCACCGCTCCGCCGGGCGGGATGCGCCTCCTCGGGTTCTCCTACGAGGCGCAGGGCGATTCGGTGGCCCCGGCGATTACGGCGGACAGCGGCTCCTCGGTGACTGTGCTGCTCAACCATTTCAGCGGGGGCGGTGCCGGCTTCGGCACCTCGGCCCAGATCCGGAGCTTCGTCACCACCAGCGCTTCGAATCTCGCAACCAGTCAGACCTACATCAATGCGCTCCTCGCGGCCCAGAATCCGCTCGACATCCAGGCGGAAGACCAGGCCATGCGGGATTGGATGAACAACGTAATCCTGCCGTTCATCCAGGCGGCCTCGAATGACCTCTCTCTGTCCGTCGGGGTCAGCGAATACAACTTCTGGCGCCAGATGCCGCTTTCCTTTGGCGCCACCGGCGCCACCGAACCGGTCCTGGCCCCGGAACGAGACGCCGCCAACGCCGCGCTCGCGCCGAAGCTCCGCGAGGCGATCATCGGCAACAACCAGCTCTGTCAGCAACAGCGGGACCTTACGGCCGCCAGCAACGTACTCTTCTGGCAAACCCAGGCCGCCGGCTATGGCCTGGACACGCCCGCCGAGCAGCTCGACCGGGGCAGCGTACTGGCCAACCTGTGTATCCAGGTAGTGATCACCAAGTCCGATTATCCCATCCCGGCGGTTGACGGGCAAGTGGGCACGCTCGACGGGCGGGCCGGCCTCAAGTTCGGCAGCGATCCCAATCTTGACCTGCAGCCTTTCTCCTGGCAGGTCGATCTCACCGGATCGACCAGCGATGGACGCAAGCAAGGCCTCGCCGATGCCCTGGGCGAGTTCTTCCTCAACGTGACGCCGACGGGCCAGACGGCGCTCAACATGTTGATCACCATGTGTCTCTTCAATCCACTGGTGCCCTACTCCGACGTCTGCAGCTCGGCGAACGTGATCCGCCCCTTTGGACCGTTGCAGGTGACCACGAGCACCATGCCTCAAGCCACCCAGGGCCAAGTCTATGCGACGTCTGTTGGCGCGAGCGGCGGCAATGGCATCTATCAATGGACTGTCATTTCCGGATTCCTTCCGGCGGGTCTTGCGCTGTCCTCGGCGGGACTCCTGTCGGGCACGCCCACGGTCTCGGGAAACTTCACCTTCACCGTCCGCGTTACCAGCGGCAATCAGTCCGTCATCGCAAATGTGAATATCACCGTCGGGGGCAACCAGTGGCAGCTCAGGGTCTTTATTCAGTGCGGCAACTTCAGCAACAGTTTCACGGCTTCCATCCCCAGCAACCAGAGCGGCGGCTTCAACACCTCATTCAGCGCACCCGTCGGGACAGGGAACTGTTTTTCTGCCGGTCAGATCATCATGCGTGGCACCTTTCAGGCGACTGCGACCGTGGTCAACGGGCAAG
>DASYPD010000197.1:0-6741 GCA_036007005.1 Gemmatimonadales bacterium | reverse complement strand
CCGCCACGCCTCTCCGCACTGTCACTGACTCTCTGATAACTCGTGGCGCGGCGCGCCGGGTTAGGCTTCTGGGTCAGCCCAAGCGCTCTACTCCCATTCGATCGTGGCCGGGGGCTTCGAGCTCACGTCGTACACCACGCGGTTGACCCCCTTCACCTCATTCGAGATGCGGCCCGAGATGTGGGCCAGCACCTCGGGCGGAAAGGGGAACCAGTCCGCCGTCATGCCGTCCCGGCTCGTCACCGCCCGCAACGCCACTGCCTGATCGTAGGTGCGAAAGTCGCCCTGCACACCCACCGAGCGGATCGGGAGCAGCACGGCGAAGGCCTGCCAGATCTCGTCGTAGAGGCCGGCGGCACGAATCTCTTCGATATAAATCGCATCCACCTGCCGCAAGGTCTCCAGTGCCACCGGCGTGACTTCACCCAGAATGCGGATGGCGAGCCCGGGTCCCGGAAAGGGATGCCGCCCCACCATCTCTTCTGGCAGGCCCAGCTCGCGCCCGACTTGCCGGACCTCGTCCTTGAAGAGCTCGCGGAGCGGCTCGATCAGCTTGAAAGGAAGCCGCGCCGGAAGCCCGCCCACGTTGTGGTGGGTCTTGATCGTGGCCGAAGGGCCGCCTTTCGGGGAGAGCGATTCAATCACGTCGGGATACAGAGTTCCCTGCACCAGGAAGCCAACGTCGCCACCGACCTGCTGCGCTTCCGCCGCGAAGACCTCGATGAACTCGTTCCCGATGATCCGCCGTTTCTGCTCGGGATCGCTCACGCCCGCGAGCGTGCGCAGGAATCGCTCTCCGGCGTCCACCACGCGCAGGTCGATGCCCAGGTGGCGCCGGAAGGTGAGTTCCACCTGATCGCGCTCGTGCAGCCGCAGCAGGCCATGGTCCACGAAGATGCAGGTGAGCCGGTCTCCCACCGCCTTGTGTACCAGCGCCGCGGCCACTGCGGAATCCACCCCCCCCGATAACCCGCAGATCACCCGGCTCTGGCCGGCGAGCTCCCCAATGCGGGCCGCTTCACTTTCGATGAAGTGTCCCGCCGTCCAGTCGGGGCGGCACCCGCAGACCTCGAACAGGAAATTCGCGATCAGCTCAGCGCCGCGCAGCGTGTGCGCCACCTCGGGATGGAACTGCACCGCGAAGATCGGCTTGCTCCGGTGCTCCATCGCGGCAACAGGCGAATTGCTGCTCGACCCGGTCGCGACGAATCCTGGCGGCGGGGCCGTGACGTGGTCGCCGTGGCTCATCCAGACCTGGATCTCTTCTCCGGGCGTGAAGCCGCTGAAGAGCCGCCCGCCCAACACCGTGAGCGCGGCGCGGCCGTATTCCCGCCGGCCGGCCGGGACGACCTCGCCCCCGGCGAGCGTGGCGATGAGCTGCATGCCGTAGCAGAGCCCTAGCACGGGAATGCCCAGCTCCAGGAGCTCACCCGAAGCCAGCGGCGCGTCCGCGTCGTACACTGAGCTGGGCCCTCCCGACAGGATGATGCCCTTGGGGCCGAAGCGCCGGATCGCGTCGAGCGAAAGGCTGGCGGGATGAATCTCGGAATAGACGTGGGCTTCACGCACCCGGCGCGCGATCAGCTGGGTGAATTGCGAGCCGTAATCGAGAATCAGAATCGCGTCGTGGGGGCGCGTCATTGGCGCAACAAGTCGGCGAGCCGCTCGCGCGGCCTGACCACCGCCCACTGCCCGCCGTCCGCCAGGATCTCCGGTGGACGCGGCCGCTCGTTGTAGTTCGAGGCCATCACGAAGCCATAGGCCCCGGCGCCCAGTACTGCGAGCACGTCGCCCGGCTCGACGCGCGGCAGCTGGCGCGCCAGGGCGAGAAAATCCCCCGATTCGCAGATGGGACCGACGACATCCACCAACCCCGGAGGTGCGGCGCGGTCGCGCGCGACGACGATCTCGTGGTGGGCCTGGTAGCGACTCGGCCGCTCGAGGTCGTTCATGCCGGTGTCCACCACCACAAACTCGGTGCCTCCCGCATGCTTGCGATAGAGCACCGTGGCCAGGAGGATCCCGGCGCTGCCGACGAGATAGCGGCCCGGCTCGACATGTATAGCCAGACCCAGCGGCGTGACCAGGGGGAGCAGCGCCCGCGCGAGGCGGGCGGGCTCGAGCGGCGTTTCGTCGCGATAGCGGATTCCTAACCCGCCGCCGAGATCCACCGAGCGGAGCGTGGTGATGCCGGCGCCCCGCAGTACCGTGATCAGCTCGGCGAGTCGCGCGGCCCCTGTCTCGAACGGAGCGGGATCGAGCAGCTGGCTGCCGACATGCATGGCGAGCCCGGTGAGCTCGAGTCGCGGATGTGCCGTGACGCGCCGCGCGGTCTCGAGGACCTGGTCGGCGGGGATGCCGAATTTGGCCGCCGCCATCCCGGTTCTGGTATAGGGATGGGTGTCGACGGTGACATCGGGATTGACCCGGATTCCCACGCGCACCGGCGGCCCCTCGAGCAGAGCCGCCTGCGCCGCCAGCGCATCGAGCTCCTCCAGCGACTCGAGGTTGATCTGCCCGATGCGTGCGGCGCACGCTTCGGCGAGCTCGTCCGGCCGCTTGCCGACGCCACTGAAGACGACCGAGTCCGGGGAGAATCCCGCCAGCAGCACGCGGCGCAGCTCGCCGACGGACACGATATCACAGCCGGCGCCAAGGCGGCGCAGCAGCTCCAGCACCGCGAAGCAGCTATTCGCCTTGACCGCGTAGTCGATGCGATGCCCGACCGGCGCCAGCGCGGAAGCCAGCTCGGCATAGCGGCGGCGGATGGCCTCCGCGTTGTACACATACGCCGGGGTCCCTGCCTCACGCGCGATCACTTCCACGGACACGCCGCCAAAGCGCAGAAGACCGTCGGCATCCCGGGTTAGGCCTGCATCCTCGAAGAGCGCCGCTTCGCGGGGATCGCGAACGCCCGACCGCCCGACCGCGTGATGGCCGGTCAGTACGCTTTCCCCCACACCGCCTCCACCACGGCCGGCCTGCCGGTCCAGATGCAGGTCGCCGGCGCCTCGGAAGAGCGGAATTCTTCGTCGGGCAGCACGCGGATGGTCGCCTTGGTCTGCTCTTTGATCTCGGCCTCGACCGCGGGGTCGCCACACCAGCCCGCATAGACGAAGCCGCCGGTTCCCTCGAGAAAATCGATGAATTCCTGCTTCGACTTGGGCCCCCGCAGGGAATGTTGCTCCCGGCGCGCCTTGGCGGCCTCGAGCAGCGCTCCTTGCATGCGATCCATCTCGGCGGTCAGCCTGGGACCCAGACCCGCGAACGGCAAGGCCTCCTTGGGGCCGCCGGTGCGCCGGGCCAGCATGACCGACTGACTCGCGAGATCGCGCGGGCCGAGCTCGAGCCGCAACGGCACGCCGCGGCCTTCCCACTCGTAATACTTGGCGCCCGGCTTCATGCCGTCACGCAGATCCAGGTGCACTCGGATTCCCTCGCCCCGCAGCCCCGCCGCCAGGCGGGCCGCGGCCTCGCTGACCTGCGCGCGCTCTTCATCGCTCTTCCAGATCGGCACGATCACCACTTGCCATTGCGCCAGGCGCGGGGGACAGATCATGCCGTTGTCGTCGCCATGAGTCATGACGAGCCCGCCAACGAGGCGGGTCGAGACGCCCCAGGAGGTACTCCAGACGTGATCAAGTCCGCCGTCCGCGGTCTGGAAGGTGACATCGAAGGCCTTCGCGAAGTTCTGCCCCAGGTGATGGCTGGTGCCCGCCTGGAGCCCTTTGTTGTCCTGCATCAGCGCTTCCAGCGCATAGGTGCGCACCGCCCCGGCGAATTTCTCGCTGTCGCTCTTGCGGCCGGTCAGCACCGGCATGGCCATCCATTCCTCCATGAACTTCCGGTAGAGCCCGAGAATCAGGCGCGCTTCCACCTCCGCTTCCTGCTCGGTGGCATGGGCGGTGTGGCCCTCCTGCCAGAGAAACTCGGTGGTCCGCAGGAAGAGTCGGGTGCGCAGCTCCCAGCGCACCACGTTGCACCACTGGTTGATCAGCAACGGCAGATCGCGCCAGCTCTGGATCCACTTGGAGAACATGGCGTAGATGATGGTCTCGGAGGTGGGCCGCACCACCAACGGCTCCTCCAGCTCCTTCCCTCCCCCGATGGTCACCACTGCGGTCTCGGGCGCAAAGCCCTCGACGTGCTCGGCTTCCTTGGCCAGGAAGCTCTGCGGTATGAAAAGCGGGAAGTAGGCGTTCTGAACGCCCGTCTCCTTGAACATGCGATCGAGGGCTGCCTGCATCTGCTCCCAGATGGCATAGCCGTTGGGACGAATCACCATGCAGCCACGCACCGGGCTGTAATCCGCCAGCTCGGCGCGCATGATGACTTCGTTGTACCACGCGGAGAAATCCTGGGCGCGGGGGGTGAGAGCCTTGCCATCTGCCATGAACGGTGACCTTTGATCTGTGACCAGTGACCAGTGACCAGTGTTAACCCGCCAAATCTCTTGCGACCTGCGCCGCCAGCTCGGGGAGCGGCACTTCGCGCTGGGAGCCGTTACGCAGATCCTTCAGCACGGCCGCCTCCCGCGCAGCCTCCTCGGGACCGAGCACGACGGCGAAGCGGGCCCCGCGGGCATCGGCGAGCTTGAGCTGCTTGCCCAGCTTGTCATCGCCGAGGGCATATTCGACGCGGAAGTCGCGTTCGCGCAGCTGGTGGGCAAGTCGCAGCATGCGCGGGCGATCTCCCGGCGTCGCGGCGACCAGAAATAGCTGCGCGCCCGGCGGCGGCTCCGGGAGGAGCCCGCGCTCCTCGAGCAACTCGCCCAGCACCACATCGCCCATCCCGAACCCGAGCGCGGGAAGGTCCACCCCACCGATCCGCTTGAGCAGGTCGTCGTAGCGGCCTCCCCCGCAGATGGCGCGCAGCGCGCGCTGGGCGTCGAAGAGCTCGAAGACGGTTCCGGTGTAGTACGCGAGCCCGCGGACAATGGTGAGATCGAGATCCACGAAATCGCCGAGCCCCATCGCGTCGAGCGCCTCCAGACACTCGCGCAGGGGGGTTCCCGCGCCGGCAGCGAGCGGGAAGCGCGCTTCCAGATCGGCCCAGGTGCGCAGCTCGGGCAGCCCCTCGAGCGCCTGCAGGCCCGCGAGCGGCGCGCCCGCCGCTTCGAGCGCGCGCCGCCGCGGCGCGTACTCGGAGCGTCCCAGCTTGTCGATGGCCTGGTAGGCAAGCTCCTGCCGCGCGGTCCCGATCCCGCTTTCCTCGAGCAGCACCGCCAGCATGCGCCGGTCGGAAATCCTAACCCGCACATCGGCGGGCCCGAGCCCGAGCGCGCGCATCACGTCGATGGCCAGCGCGATGATTTCCGCGTCGCCCCGGGGCCCGGACTCTCCGATCAGATCGCAGTTGAGCTGGAAGTGCTCTCGCAGCCGCCCGCGCTGGTGCCGCTCGTAGCGGAACAGCTGGGGAATCGAGAACCAGCGAATCGGCTTCTTGAGCCCGTTGGCGCGCTCGGCCACCATCCGCGCCAGGGTGGGCGTCATCTCCGGACGCAGCGCGACGGAGCGACCGCCCTTATCGGTGAAGCTGTAGAGCTGGGCGACGATTTCCTCTCCACTCTTGCCGGTATAGAGCTCCAGCGGCTCGAGCGGCGGCCCGTCGTATTCTTCGAACCCGTAGCGGCGCGCCACCCTGCGCATCGCGTCGAAAATGTGCTCTCTCCGGGCGAGCGCTTCCGGGAAAAAATCCCGGAACCCGGGGAGCGCTTGGGGAGGCATGGGGCAAATATAGGGCTATTGGCTATTGGTTATTGGCTATTGGATGCTCCGTGCAGCTAGGAACTCCGATGCGCTTCGCAGCCCTTGACCAATAGCCAATAGCCAATAGCCAATAGCCCCTACTTCCGGAGCCGGTACCCCCTTACATGCTCCACCTTATCCGGATCGGTCCACACGCCATAGAGGGCGTCCGCCTTGACGTACGTCGGCCGAAAATCCGCAGGCATACTCACCACTCCGAGCCAGCGGCCGGTCGAGTCCACCACATCGTAGCGCCGGGACCGTTGCGCCGGAGAGCTGCCCTGCTCGGCCCACAGGTTGCCGTCCGCATCCACGAGCAGCGATCCGAAAAACGGGAGGGTGGCGGGATACTTGGCCTGCTCCACGTGCGCCTTGAGCTGTTTCTTCAAGGCCTCCGGCATGCTGCGAAGCTCCGGCCGGGCGTCGAGCGCGGCGAGTTGCTCCTTGCGATGCGCGGCCATATCGGAGGGCGTGATGCGCGCCAGCACCGCGTGGGCGCGCACCAGGGTCTGCAACTTGCCATCGAGCCCGCGGACCTCGAGCTCCCACGCGTCATTCTTCGTAATGAAGAAGCGATTCCGTCCGACGGCGCTCGCCGTCACCTTACCGAGCGGGACGGCGCTCGGCGCGGAGAAGGACTGGGCACCGAGCCTCAAGGTCATTTGCTCGGTTTCCGCTCCGGGAAAGCGCCCCAGCGTATCGCGGGCGGTGCCGTCGGGCCCGTAGCGTAACACGGTGAGGGTGTCGCGGAAGATTCCGGAGCGGTTCTGATTGATCGAGAAGGCCTGGGAGAGCGCGAGCACGCTGCCGTCTGCGGACCATCCCAGCGGGATCGCGACGCTCACTTTTCCGTTACTGGGCACGAGCTGACCCCCCTGCCCCGTCAGCGAGAAGACTCTGCCGAGTTTGGCATCGCGATCGATAACGGTGAGCCGCCGAATCAGCACGTCGAAAACCAAGAGCGAATCGGCCGGCCCCGCCCAGATCCCGACGA